>NZ_JBRREG010000055.1:0-30940 GCF_056760155.1 Stenotrophomonas sp. STEN022 | reverse complement strand
CGCCCGACCCCCGGCCCCCCCCCCGGCCCGCCCCGCCCCCCCCCCCGCCCCCCCGCCCCCCCCGGCCCGCCCCCCCCCCCCCCCCCCACACACGGTGGCGCGGTGCTTTGTGGTGGTGCCCCCGCCCCGCCCCCCCCCCCCCCCCCACTACCTGGATCTCCACTCTGCCGGCAGCGCCCACCGCGCCACACCATCGCCACACAGGCCGATCAGCGCGTCACCCTGCGGCGCCCAATACAGCTGGCGCAGGTCCCAGCAGGCGGAGCGGCTGGCATTCAATGACAGCGACTGCCCCGACTCAAGATTCCACACCGCCAGCACCGGGGTGCCGCCATCGTTGCCGCCCAAGGCCAGCAGGCGCCCATCGGCCGAGGCCGTTGCCGCATTCAAAGCGTTCAACCCCGGCAACGCCAACGAATAGCGCAGCTTGCCGCTGGCCAGATCCACCACATGCATGCCCGGATCGCGGCGGTTCCCTTCCATCAGCACGAAACCGACCGCAACCCAACCGCCCTTGGCCGAGCCCAGCGGCGCTGGCACCCACTGCGCCATGCCGGTGTCGTCATTGCCATCAACCTTGCCAAAGCGGCGCGGCAGGGTCAGCACGCGACTGACCCGACCGGTCGTGCCATCCAGCTCGGTCAAGCCTGCCGGGTCCTCGATCCAGAAACCCTGCCCCGGCCTGTCCCAGCGCACCGGCTTGACCAGCGAGTTGCCCGGATAGCCACCAACCACGCCTTGCCGTGGCGCATCGAAACGCTGCGCATAGATCCACGGCTCACCATCGGCCGATGGCGTCGCCTTCGGCTCAAGCACGCGCAGCACGTCGCGAATCACACCACCGCCGTCCAGGGCATGGTCGTACGGCACCGGTCGGCCTT
This sequence comes from Stenotrophomonas sp. STEN022, assembly GCF_056760155.1. Lineage (NCBI taxonomy): Bacteria > Pseudomonadati > Pseudomonadota > Gammaproteobacteria > Lysobacterales > Lysobacteraceae > Stenotrophomonas > Stenotrophomonas sp. STEN022. The sequence goes on along the minus strand of NZ_JBRREG010000055.1, from coordinate 30,059 downwards.
GCGTGTCATGCGTCCATTTCCAACCGCCGCTGATCGGCTGACGCATACCGGCTGCCCAGCGCAGCGGATGTGCCAGCGCACGTTGCTGGTCCAGGCTGTACTCCACGATCTGCTGCTGTACCGCCAGCCAGGCAGTGCGGCCCTGCGGGTCCACGCTCAGGCCAGCGCGGCCGGCATCCGCGCTGGTTTGCCACAGACGCTGCGGCTTCTCGCCCATGCCCGGCGCCCAGCGCCACAAGGCCTCGGGATAGCTGCTGAGCAGGAGTACGCTGCCGTCGGCCAGCGGCCGCATGTCGTAGTAGTCGCCACTGCCGAAGGGCAGCAGGCGTTGCGCTGCGGTCGCGTCCTTGTTGCCGCCCGGCGCCGTCAAGGTCGGTTCGACGATGCGAGCGTCTGCCTGCGCCGGCAGCTGCCAATCACTGGCGCCGACGCCGATCTGCAGGGCTGCACCGGGCAGCGCGCGCACCGCGTCATACACCGGCGTGAACACCGCCTCCGGCACGCGGCGGCGGCTCAGACGTGGCGAGGGCCCACCGCCCATCACGTTGAACTCGCGCAGCTGGTCGACGATGCCACCGTTCGGATTTGGCCAGTCGTCGGTTCGGCTCAAGCTGATTGCCGTGGCCGGTTTGCCCAGCGCTTCGTCGACCTGCATCACCCGCACTTCGATCGTGCTTTTGACGCGGCCGAGTACACCGTGCTTCTGCTCGGCACTGGCCTGCCAGCTGGCGAAGCTGCCCTGCAGTTCGGCCAGCTTGTCGCTCATCGCATCGACCGTGGCGTCACGCTGCAGGCGCTGCTCGCGCAGCGGCAGTTCCTCGGCCAGCAGGGCGCCCTGCTCCACCGCCGTCTGCAACGCAGGCATGCGGTAGCGACGGATGAACTCGGCCTTCAGTTCCGGTCGGCGCGCGATCAGCACATTGCCCCAGCCGTGATCCATATAGGCCACGCGGGTGCGCTGTACTGGCGCATTGAATTTGCCCAGCGGTGCCAGGCTGGCCTGCACCACCGGCAGCACCTGCTCGAACGGCAACGCCACCACCAGTTCCACCCTGTCCAACGGGCGTTGCTGTTTGGCCAGCAACGGTGCCTGCAGGGCTGACGGCAGGCCTTTCTCTGGCGCCTGCTGCGCGGTCGGCAACATCTGCCAGTTTGCCGGCAAAGGCGCGGCAGAGGCCCACAACGAGGAGGTGATGCCAACCAGGCACAGGATCGCGCCGCAGGCGCTGGTGTTTGTCATGGGTCTTCCTTGATGGTGCTGTGACCGGATTCTTGGGGGCTGTATGTATTTATGGGTCCCCGACCCTCACCCCAACCCCTCTCCCATGAACGGGAGAGGGGTTCGTAGTGCCGAGCCATGCTCGGCAGGGGCTTCACCGGTAAAGCCTCAAGCGCAGGATCGCTGCGCTCTAAAGCAAAAGTTTCCCTCACCCCAACCCCTCTGTGAACGGGAGAGGGGCTCGTAGTGCCGAGCCATGCTCGGCAGGGGCTTCACCGGTAAAGCCTCAAGCGCAGGATCGCTGCGCTCTAAAGCAAAAAGCTGCCCTCACCCCAACCCCTCTCCCGTGAACGGGAGAGGGGCTTTAAAGCTCTAAAGCCTTCACACTTCTAGGCCCTCAAACCTTACTTGCGCTCTGCCGCGCTCGCATCACGCGTCGCGCGGAAGCTCTCTTCCGGGCTCCAGTTCGGCCAATCGCGCGAGTTGGCCAGCTTCTCGCCCAGGGTGTACAGCACTTCCAGATCACGTGCCGCACCGGCAAAGGTCCAGTCGGCCTGCCATTCGTCGCCCTGCTGGTGGTAGCGCTTGGCGGTGTACTCGTCGGAGGCCTTCTTGCCGGCGGCGACGCCGCCGTCGATCCAGTCCTGCCCCGCGCCATACGACAAGGCCGGCACGCCGCGCTTGGCGAACGGGAAGTGATCGGAGCGGAAGAACAGGCCGGCTTCCGGCTTGGTATCCGGTGTGTAGCGGATGTCCCAGCCCTTGGCCACGTCTTTGAGCTGGTCCAGCAGCTCGACCTTGGCCGAGCCGTAGATGCCGAAATCACGCGAAGGGCTGTACGGCGACATGCCGTCCATGTTGATCACCGCCACCGTCTTGGCCAGCGGGTACAGCGGATTGCTGGCGTAGTACTCAGAGCCGAGCAGGCCCTTCTCTTCCGCCGTTACGGCGAGGAACACCACCGAACGCTGCGGCCTTGGCTGGGTGGCGAAGCCACGTGCAAGCTCAACCAGTGCGGCAGTGCCAGAAGCGTTGTCCATCGCGCCATTGAAGATACGGTCGCCACGTGCATCCGGTTCGCCCACGCCGATGTGATCCCAGTGACCGGAATAGATGATGGTTTCGTCCGGGTGGGTGCTGCCTTCCAGGCGTGCGACCACGTTGTGCGAAGTGATGACTTCGTTCTTGACCTGGTAGTTGGCCGAGAAGGTTTCGCCCTTCAGCTCCACCGGCTGGAAGTCGCGCGACTGCGCCTGCTTCTTCAGCGTCTCGAAATCCAGTCCGGCGCGCTTGAACAGCTCCACCGCCAGATCGCGCTGGATCCAGCCCTCCAGCGCCGGGTGCGCCTCGGCCGGGTTCTGCCGGACCACGTCGAACATGGTGTTGGTATTGGAGCCGGCCACCGTTGCCCAGCCATAGGAGGCCGGTGCGGTTTCATGGACGATCAGCACGCCAGCGGCGCCCTGGCGCGCGCCCTCTTCGTACTTGTAGGTCCAACGGCCGTAGTACGTCATGCCCTTGCCGTCGAAGTCACCGGCACCGGTCTCGAAATCCGGGTCATTGATCAGCACCACGGCGATCTTGCCCTTCAGGTCCACGCCCTTGAAGTCGTCCCAGTTGCGCTCCGGCGCCTTGACGCCATAGCCGAGGAACACCAGCGGTGCATTGCTGATATCCACCGCGCTGGCACCGTTCATGGCAGCGCGCACGGCGATCTCCTGGCCCTGGGTCAGGGTCTGTGGCTTGCCCTGGCTGCTCAGCGACAGCACCGGCTTGCCGACGATGTCACCCTTCAGCAGCGGCACCGCCTGCGTCCACAGGCGCTTGCCGTCCTGCAGGTCACCACCCGGCTGCATGCCGGCGGCGGCGAACTGCCTGCTCAGGAAGGCGATGGTCTTTTCCTCGCCAGCGGTGGCCGGGGAGCGGCCTTCATAGGCGTCGGAGGCGAGCTCGCGGACATCGGCCGAGATGCGCGCGCCATCAAACTTGGGCGGGGCAGCCATCAGGGCCGTGGATACTGACATCGCCAACAGGCTGATTACGACTCGTTTCACGCTGTACTCCAGTGGTAAGGCAACCCCCGGAGTGTAGCCAGCCCAGCTCGCCCGTGTGCAGTGTCTTATTGCAGGGTTGCCGCCCGGCCCAGCAGCGCCTCGCGCTCGCGCGCATTGCTGCTCAGCAGTGCTGCCTGCTCGAACGCCAGCCTTGCTTCGGGTGCACGTCCAAGCCGCGCCAGCAGGTCACCGCGCACAGCCTGCAACGGCGCGTAGCCTTGCAACTGCGGGTCATCGATCAACGCCTGCAGCAAGCTCCAGGCCGGTGCGGCACCGTGGGCCTGCGCCACCGCAACCACACGGCTGAGCTCCACCACGGGTGACGGCATCACCTCGGCCAGGCGCGCATACAAGTCAGCAATGGCCTGCCAATCAGTCTGTTCAGCCTGTCGCGCGCGTGCGTGGCAGGCGGCGATACCGGCCTGCAATACATAGGCGTCATCGGCCCCGCCCAACTTCATCGCCTGATCCAATGCAGCCTGGCCGCGTGCAATCTGCAGCCAATCCCAACGGCTGCGATCCTGCTCCAACAACAGCACCGCTGAGCCATCGGCCGCTGCGCGCGCACGCAGGCGCGAGGCCTGCAGCTCCATCAAGGCCAGCAGGCCCAGCACCGGTACGGCACTAGGCATCAATCCAGTCAGCACCCTGCACAGCCGCAGCGCTTCTTCGCATAGCGCCGGCCGCATCCAATCCTCACCGCTGCTGGCGGTATAACCCTCGTTGAATACCAGATAGACCACGTCCAGCACCGATTGCAGGCGTGCGGACAGGTCCTGCAGACGCGGCACTTCGAACGGCACCTTGCGTTCGGCCAGCAGGCGCTTGGCGCGGACGATGCGCTGGGCGATGGTGGGCTCGGGAACCAGAAAAGCACGTGCGATCTCGGTGGTGCTCAAGCCGCACAGCAGGCGCAAGGTCAGCGCGACCCGCGCATCGGCAGGCAGTTCGGGGTGGCAGGCGACGAAAACCAACCGCAACAGATCGTCACCGATGTCGTCCAGATGGTCGGACTGATCCGCGCCCATGGCGTAGTCCTGCTGTTCGTCGATGATCTGCGCCTGCCGCTGCGCATGCAGGCGTCGCTGCCGCAGCCGATCGATTGCGCGCCGCTGCGCAGTGGCCATCAACCAGGCGGCGGGATTGTCGGGAATGCCTTGTTTTGGCCAATGTTCCAATGCCGCGACCAACGCGTCCTGCGCCAGTTCTTCAGCGCTGTCGAGATCGCCGAGCATGCGTGCCAGGCGCGCTACCAGGCGTGGCGACTCCATGCGCCAAAGGGTATCGAGCAATCGTTGCAGCTGTGGATCGGTCATAGGCGCGATCAAAGCATCGCGGTGAGATTGCTGCAAGCAAGCAGCGCATTTGCAGAAGCGGCGGTAGTGCCGAGCCAAGCTCGGCATGGGCCTGCACCAGTGATGCGAAAAAAAACCCTCCCCAGCCCTCCCCTCCGCCTTCGGCGCAAGGGAGGGAGCAGAGCCTCCCCTTCGCTACGCGAAAGGGAGCAGAAGCTCACAACTGCACGAACGGCTTGAACCCGCCCCAGAACATGCGCTTGCCATCGAAGGGCATGTCCTTCGGTCCCATTCCAGCCAATCGTGGATCGGCCATCGCCTTGGCATTGACCTTGTCACGGTGCGCGCGCGAGCGGAACACCACGTAGGCGAATACCACCACCTCGTCGTCCTTCAGTTTCACCGCCTGTGGGAACGAAGTGCGTTTGCCGGGCTTCACATCATCGGCCACCGCTTCGACATAAGCCAAAGCGCCGTGCTCCTTCCACACTTTCCCGGCCTTGCGCGCGATGCGCTTGTAGTCATCGATCTTCGCGCTGGGTACCGGCAACACATATCCATCCACGTAAGCCATGATCGTCTCCTGGTTATTGGCCCGGCTCGCCATCCATATGGGCGATTTCCCACAGGTGGCCGTCGAGATCGGCGAAGCCGCGCTGGTACATGAAACCGTAATCACGCGCCGACATCGGTTCGCTGCCGCCGGCGGCCAAGGCCTTGTCCACCAGCTCATCCACCGCTGGCCGACTGACCGCCGACAAGCAGGTGATCACCTCGGTCTGCTTGCGCGCATCGGCCAACGGTTTGTTGGTGAAGGTCTGGAAGAACGGCTCCACCAGCAGCATCACGAAGATGCTCTCGCTGATCACCATGCAGGCCGCGTTGTCGTCGCTGAACTGCGGGTTGAAGCTGTAACCCAGTGCGCCAAAGAAAGCCCTGGAGGCTTGCAGGTCGCGCACCGGAAGATTGACGAAGATCATCTGCGGATTGCTCATGCTCAGCCCTCCGCCGGCATCGGCTTCATGCAGTTGACCATCCACGGCTTGCCGTAGCGGTCCAGCAACATGCCCCAGCGGTGCGCCCAGAAGGTTTCAGCCAGCGCCATCTGCACCTGCCCACCTTCGGCCAGGGCTGCGAACACGCGTTCAGCTTCCTCAATGCTGTCCACGTCGACATTTATGGTGGTGGCACTGCTGCCAGCGCCTTGTGGGCCGTCGGCAGCCATCAGCGTCGCGCCGCCGGCTTCGACCTGGCAATGCGCGATCTGCTCCGGTTGTGGCATGAAGCCGCCGCAACCTTCCGCGTCCATGTCCGGACTGGGCGGCATGTCGCCGTATTTCATCTCCGACACCACCGTGCCACCCAGCGCCTTGGCGTAGAACGCCATCGCCTCGTGGGTCTGACCGTTGAAGCCCAAAAACGGAATCAATTTCATCGTATTGCTCCTGCTGCTCGGGGTTGGGTTCAGTTGTTGCGTTCGATCTGCTCGCGTAAACGCTGCTCCTGGGCCTGCAATTCCGGGGTGAAGGCCGCACCGAAGTCTTCAGCTTCGAAGAACGGGCGGATCTCCACTTCCACCGCACTGCCGTTGGTCGGGGTGAACGGGGCGCGCTTGAGCCACTCCACCGCCTCGTCCAGCGAGCGCACCTGCCACAGCCAGAAGCCGGCGACGAGCTCGCGGGTTTCGGCGAAGGGGCCATCGATCACGCTGCGGCCCTCGGCTGCGAATCGCACCCGCGCCGCCTGCGACGTGGGCTTCAAGCCTTCGCCGGCCAGCATGATGCCGGCCTTCACCAGTTCCTCGTTGAAGGCTCCCATCGCGGCGATCTCCGCCTGCGTGGGCATCACCCCGGCCTCGGTCTCGGGGGTCGCTTTCACCAGCACCATCACTTTCATCACCGTGCTCCGTTGCAGGCGGTATGCCCGCTATACATCAGGTACGACGAAACACAGCAGGCAACCTCGACAAGCTCGCAGCAGCATTTTTATGAACTCATTTATGCGGCAATGCAGCAGGTTCGATGCGCCATGATGTGCAACCCACGTGCTTTGAGGCTGGACCATGAAGTTCATGTTGTTGATCTACATCGACCCGCAACTGCTGCAGACCTTGACTGGCGACGACTACGACGCGCTGATGCGCGGCTGCCTGCAGCATGCCGATGCCCTGCAGGCGCAGGGCACACTGTTGATGTCACAACGTCTGCAGCCACCGGCCAGCGCACAGACGCTGCGCAGCCGCCAAGGCCAGTCGCGGATCATCGATGGCCCGTTCGCAGAGACCCGCGAAATCCTGGCTGGCTTCAACCTGATCGAGGCGGCAGACGCCGACGAAGCCATGCGCATCGCCAAGCAATTCCCGTGGGCCGCCTACGGCAGCATCGAGGTGCGGGCGGTGGATGATCTGGATGCCGAGCGAGTGCGGGTCGGGGCATGACAGGCGCCATCTGGCGCGGCCCATGCAGCCAGCCTCAGGCATCCCGGCAAGGAACTGTTACAGCTCCCTCGCACTGACCATTGGCGTCTTGAGCCTCACTCCAACCCGGCGCATCGCCGGGTTTTTTGCACCCAAAATCAATTCAGTACGCATAAGTACGGAACTTGCGAGCAAGCGAGAGCTATGAATATGAACAGGAGCAAACTCTCATGATCATGGAATTTTTCCTTGTATTTCAATGCATTGAAGTTTGTTGCAGCTGATATTGTAAATCCCGCACGAGTGAAATTAATATTTCGTTCAGCTGTAACGAAAACTACATTTCCGTGCAACGCGGTTGCAACAGCAGTTTGCCAAATCAATGGACCAAGGAAATTTGATGACCCGCAGCACTAACATCACCCGGCTCAAGCGCACCGCGCTGGCCATCGTCCTCACCTCGGTCATCGGCGCCGCCGCTGCCCAGAGCACCACCGGCTCCCTGTTCGGCAACGCACCATCCGCCGCCGGCGCCACCATCACCGTCCAGAACGAATCCGGTCTCAAGCGCAGCGTTCCGGTTGATGCCAATGGCCGCTACAACCTCGGCTCGCTGCCGGTGGGCAAGTACTCCATCAGCCTGGAGCGCGATGGTCAGGTCATCGACAAGCGCGAGAACGTGCTGTTGCGCGTCGGCGCGGGTACGGAGGTCTCCTTCGGTAGCGAAGGTGCCACCACGCTCGACGCAGTGACGGTTACCGCTGCCAGCATGCCCAAGATCGACGTCAGCAACACGGTCTCCAAGTCCGTGATCACCTCCGAGCAGCTCGACGTCCTGCCATTGGGCCGCTCAGCCGAAGCCATCGCCCTGCTCGCTCCGGGCGTGGTGAGTGGCAGCGGCTTCTTCACCAACGGCTCGCGTTCGGTGCTGTCGTTTGGCGGCTCCAGCGTCACCGAGAACGCCTACTACCTCAACGGCTTCAACACATCCAATCCGCTGAGCAACATCGGTGGTGTCAGCCTGCCGTATGGCTCGATCGACCAGCAGGAAACCTATACCGGCGGCTACAGCGCGCGCTACGGCCGTTCCACCGGCGGCGTGATCAACCAGTTGGGCAAACGCGGTACCAACGAATGGCACTTCGGCTTCCAGACCACCTGGGCACCGGACTCGCTTGCCGCCTCGCCGCGTGACATCTGGTACCCGAGCGCGACGCTGGGACCGGATTACGTTTACTCCAATCCGAAGAAACCGGGTACGTTGTACCGTTCTCGCAACAATGACACCGCCACCCGTACCACGGTAAGCGGCTATGTCAGTGGCCCGTTGATCGAAGACCGCCTGTTCGTTCACTTGGCCGCAGAAACGGACAAGAAGGATGGCGTGTCCACCAACAGCGTCGCCGCCAGCACGCAGGCACGCGACAACTACACCATCGATACGCCAAAGTTCTACGGCAAGATCGACTGGAACATCACCGACGACCACACCCTGGAATACACCCGCATCCAGAACACCGACCGCACCAGCGGTTACTACACTGCCTTCGACTACGAAACGCTGAACGAAGGCGGGCGCACTGGCTCCTTCTCCGACACGACCAAGATCAAGGACGACTACGACATCTTCAAGTACACCGGCTATCTGACCGATGACTTGACCCTGAGTGCCGTCTGGGGCCGAAGCAAGCAGAGCAACCTGCAGTACAACCCCGGCGAATCGAACAACCCCTACCTCAGCGGCGTGACCCTGCAGGATCCGAAGATCACCGGCGGCAAGCCGATCCGCAACGATCAGGCCAGCCGTGACACCAAGGCTGACAATGCCGGCAGCACTACCCGTGGTCTACGCGTGGATCTGGAGTACCGCCTGGGCGATCACCAGCTCCGCGCTGGTATCGACAACATGTACTACAACGCGAAGAACGAAGGCCAGAAGATCACCGGCCCCGGCTATGCGTGGTATTACTCAAAGATCGCACCGGACAAGTCGCCGAGCCCGGGTTTCAACATCACACCCCCGGGTGGTGACGGCTACTTTGCCTACAAGTACGTCTTCGCCACTACCACCAGCATGTCGGTCGAGCAGAAGGCCTACTTCCTGGAAGACAACTGGCAGGTTACCCCGAATCTGCTGCTGACCCTTGGCGTGCGCAACGACAAGTTCACCAACTTCAACAGCGCAGCCGTTGCATACGTGGAAAGCGGCGACCAGTGGGCACCGCGCCTGGGCGCCAGCTGGGACGTATTCGGTGATTCCTCGCTGAAGGTATTTGCCAACCTGGGCCGTTATTACCTGGCGCTGCCGAACAGCGTCGCCATCCGTGGTGCGTCGGCATCCACCTTCACCCGCGAGTACTACACCTATACCGGCATTGATGCCAACGGCATCCCGACCGGCCTGACCGCGCTCGGCCCGGGCCCGGTGTCCTCCAATGGCGAATATGGCGTGACCCCGGATCCGGCAGGCGTCGCGCCGACCGATCTGAAGTCGCAGTACCAGGATGAGCTGATCCTTGGTTTCGAAAAAACCATTGGTGAATCCTGGAACAGCGGCGCCAAGGTCACCTATCGTCGCCTGCAGACCGCGATCGACGACATCTGCGATCCCGACCTGATGGAAGCCAAGCTCAAGTCGATGAATGTCGACACGAGCGGCCTCGAGATCCCGGGCTGCGTGATCTTCAATCCAGGCAAGACCAATACCTTCCTGGCCAAGCATGTGGATGGCTCCGGCTATACCTCGTTCACCATGAATGGTCAGGACTGGGGCTATGGCAGCACCAAGGCCAAGCGTGACTATGTTGCGGTCGACCTGTTCCTTGAGCATCCGATGACCGACAAGTGGTACGGCCGTCTGGATTACACCTGGTCGCGCAATTTCGGTAATACCGAAGGCCAGGTGAAATCGGATATCGGTCAGGACGATGTATCCAAGACTCAGGACTGGGACGCAGCGGTACTGATGGAGTACGCAGGTGGTTACATGGCCAACGATCGTCGCCACCAGCTGAAGGGCTTCGGTGCGTACCAGTTCAATGACGAATGGACCGCATCTGCCACCGTGCGCATCATGTCGGGCATGCCCAAGACCTGTCTCGGCTTCTACGGCAGCGACCACAGCGAACCGGCAGCCGGCTACGGCGCTTCCTTCCACTACTGTGACGGCAAGCCGTCGAGCCCGGGTGACGCCGGTCGCCAGCCGTGGACCAAGCAGCTGGACCTGGGCGTGATCTATCGCCCGAGTTTCGCTGACCACAAGCTGGCGCTGGGGCTGGATGTATTCAACGTGTTGAACGAACTGAAGCAGGTGCAATCCGATGCCCGCTTCGAGGCCAACCCGTACACCGTATCCAACACCTACGGCATCGGCACCTACTACACCGCGCCGCGTTCGGTGCGCCTTACCGCGTCCTACGACTTCTGATAAAGAAGCGCAGTCGCAAAGCAATCTCTCATTGAAGATGTACTTGAAACCCCGGCCTGGTGCCGGGGTTTTTTTATCCGCGGCAGCAACCGCTGCGAGCTGCTGTACCCGCACCCACCAACACAATGCAACCGCAAGTTCCTCACAGAACATCCTGACGTCCGAAGTAAGTTGTTCACGAAATTGACAGATGAAAAAAGGCCATAAATAAAAGTAAAGACCCTCATATTCAACACCGTAATTTGTCAGGCAACAGACTGAGTCGCCAAATCTCCTTGAGATTTCCGTCAGCAAGGCACTCGCAACGCAAGGTTTGAGAGTCACCTGCCAACTACTCCTTTGAGGGGATTCGATGAGCACTTACACACTGACAACGCGCGTCTTCCACCGCGCTGCACTGGCATTGATGCTGGGTGCAAGCGTGACCTCGGCCCATGCCCAGAGCACCACGGGCGACATCATTGGCAATGGCTCCGCATCACAGCGGGTACAGATAAAGAATCTGACCACCGGCAACGCACGCGAGGTGCAGGTTGCAGCCGATGGCAGGTTCCGCATCTCGGCACTGCCCATCGGCGAATACGAGGTATCAACGCTGGATGGCGATACATTGGTTGGCACCGCCAAAGTACGGGTGATCGCCGGGCAAGCAAGCACAGCCAACTTCGCAGCAGCCGACGCCACCTCGCTGGACCAAATCACCGTACGAGGGCGGTGGCCGAACCAGATTGACGCCACCAGCGTGGAAACCCGCACGACCTTCACCGCCGAGCAACTCAATACCTTGCCGGTGGCCCGCGACATCACCAGCATCTCGCTGCTTACACCAGGAACTGTTGCCAGCTCCGGCTACTTCGGCCCGGCCTCTTTCGGTGGCGCGTCGGCGGCCGAAAACAGCTACTACGTCAATGGCTTCAACGTCACCAATCTGTACGACAGCCTGTCGTTCTCGGAGGTGCCATTCCAGGCTATCGACCAGCTCGACGTCCAGACCGGTGGCTACGGCGCCGCCTACGGGTTTTCCACCGGCGGCGTTGCCTCGGTCAACGTCAAGCGCGGCAGCAACGAGTGGAAAGGCGGAGTCAGCTGGGCCGGCGTGCCCGCCGGTCTGCGCGAGAAAAACCCGGATACCTTCCGCACCGATGGCAGTCTGTTGCGCTCCTACGACAGGAACAGCAGCAGTACCAACACCTACACCGCGTGGGTTGGTGGCCCGTTGATCGAAGACAGGTTGTTCGTGTTTGCCTTGGGCGAGTTCGGCAACTCCAAACAAACCCTCTACGGCGCACGCGTTGGCAGCCAGATACGCAATGCCGCTGACCCGGATACGCCGGTGGTTCCAGCCTCACTGGACACAACTGCTTACGACTATGAGTCGAAGACCCCGTACTGGCTGGTCAAACTCGACTGGTACCCCAATGATGCGAACCACATCGAGTACACCGGTTTTGACAACAGCAGCCGCTATACCTACGACTATTTCAATGCGGCGTATAGCAACGATGGCAGCAACGGCAAGCCGTCCAAGGTACGAGCATTGGGGCAACTGGTTGGCAAGAGCGGCGGCCAGACCGACATCTTCAAATGGACCAGCTACCTGACCGATACCTTCACCGCATCGCTGCAATACGGGCAGATGCGCAACCGCAACTCACAGTTCACCATCAGCCCCGATGGCACCGTGAGTTCCTACGATGGCCGCATCAACGGTAACAGTGGCGCATGCCCCTATGTGATCGGTGCCAGCGGCTCGCAGATAGGTTGCGCCCCAACCGACGTGGTCAACATGCAAGGCGGCCATGACAAGCGCAGCAACACCCGCCTCGACCTGGAGTGGCAGCTGGGCAAGCACAAGCTCAGCGGCGGCTACAGCGACGAAGACTGGGATTCCACCGCAGGCACATCCTATTCGGCGGGCGCATACTGGCGGCTCACCCCAGCCTATGCCTACCTGATCAATTTCCGCACTGGCGGCGGAATTGACATCGACCAGAAGTCCTGGTACCTGGATGACCACTGGCAGATCACCGACAACTTCATGCTCTACGTCGGCGTCCGCAACGATTCGTTCGAGAACAAGAACGGCTCGGGCGCCACATTCGTCAAGCAGGACAATATCTGGCAGCCACGCCTTGGCTTCACCTGGGACGTGCTCGGTGACGGTAGCAGCAAGCTGTATGCATCGCTCGGCCGCTACTCACTGCCGATCGCCGCCAATGTTGCGCTGCGCGCAGCATCTGCCTCGTACTACACCTACAGCTACTACAGCTATAGCGGCTATGACCCGGTCAGCGGTGTTCCCTATGTCACCGGATCCTATGCCGGCGGCGCATACGACTTTGTCGTGAACGGCGAGGACGGCAGCACACCGGACCCGAAGGCCGTCGCCAGCAAGGGCCTGAAGCCCTATACCCAGGATGAAGCCATCCTCGGCTATCAGTACGAGCTGCACTCGGACACAAGCTGGCTCGATGCATGGACGCTCAGTGCAAAGGCCACTTATCGTCGCATCAACAATGTCATCGATGACACCTGCGATACGCGCCAGCTGTACCACGTTGCCGAGGACGCCGGCTATGACGTCTCCAGCTGGGGCGGCGAGTGGGGCGTGCGGGAAGGACTGCCCGGTTGCTATCTGTACAATCCGGGCCGCGACCTGACCCTGAGCCTGGATGTGGACGGGAACGGCAGCGCTGAAACCCTCACCGTTGCCGCCGACAAGCTGGGCCCGGAGGCCAAGCGCTATTACAAGGCATTGACCCTGGCTGCGGAAAAACACACCGACAAGTGGTATGCCAGCTTCAACTACACCTGGGCCAAGCTCAGCGGCAACTACGAAGGTCTGGTGAAGAGCACCAATGGCCAGGACGACACCGGCACCACCTCGGACTTCGACTTTGCCGAGATCATGTACGGCGCCGACGGCTACCTGTTCAGCGACCATCGCCATACGTTCAAGCTTTACGGCGGCTACAACGTCAACGATGAGTGGCACGTGGGTGCCAATATCCAGGTGCAGTCGGGCGCACCGATCAGCTGCCTGGGCGGCGGTGCGGGTACATTCGGCACCGAGTATGGCTATGCAGGCGTATTCCACACCTGCAACATTGGCGAAGACGATATCTCGAGGCTGGGCGGCTCCGGCCGCACGCCGTGGACACTCAACTTCAGCCCCAATGTTGTCTACAAGCCGAAGTGGGCAGAGGGCCTGAGCATGCAGCTCTCGGTACTCAATGCCTTCAACTCGATCAAACCGTTGCAGGTATATGAGACCAGGTACTCGTACAACTCGGCAGGCACGATCACCGACTTCTACAACTACCGGGCCGGCAAGTACTACACCACGCCGCGCTACGCCCGCCTGCAGCTGCAGTACGACTGGTAGGCAGCAAGCCAAAGCAAGATGGCCACGGGTGATTCCAGCCGTGGCTACCTGCAATCAGCGCGGCTCGCCATTCCAACACCTGCCGAGCAGGCGGGTTCGCACAATCACTGGGCAATGCTGATATCGAGCCTGCTGCCCACCGGAGCTTCATTGCCACTGTAGTCTTTCGCGGTGATCTGGATCGTATAGTTGCCCGGCTGCAACTCCATCGGCTGCAGCTCGCCACCGGCCAACAAACCATCACGCACGGTATTGGTCAGCACGTAGCGGAAGCGGGTACTGCTGCTGCCATGCACGGTGATGCCGCTGTCCGCGGCATAAGCGAGCTTCACCGCTTCGCGTTGCGGCGGCATGCGGTTGAAGATGATGTTGGTACGCGGCTGTTCGTAGCCGGGCAGCGCGCGGCCAGTGGCGTCGAGTATCTGGTAACCCAGGCTGTACAGGCCAAGCCGGCGTCGCGGCAGATTGTTGTCGACCTGGTCCCAGGCCTCCACCACCAGCTGCAGGCCACCGCCATTGCGCAGCACCTGCAGGCGATCACCCACCTTGTCGGTCAGGCGCTGGTTGTTGCTGTCGAGCAAGGCGATGTCGTCGATCTTCGGCGCGACGTGATCGGCGTAGTTGGAAAAACCAAGACGCACCGCGTTGCGCTCGTAGCCGGACGGGCCTACGGCAAGATGCACATGCGCCTGGTTGTTGATGCTGCCAAGCGCGTCTCCGGGCTGGAAGCGGGTGCCGCGCCGTACACGCACGCGATCCAACTGGCCGGCGTCGTCGTAGACGAGCTGCATGCGTGCCGGATCCAGTGCGCGATTGGCAGCGTCGCGGCCAACCTTCATGTGGATGTAATCGAGCTTGTCCAACGACAGGCCTTCGGCCTGGCCGCCCAGCGTCCAGGTCGATGCCGGGCTGCTGACCTTGGCGCTGGCGATGGCCAGCACGGTCTGACCCACATCACCGCGCACATCGAAACCACTGTGCAGGTGGTGCCTGCTTTCGCCGCTGAAGTTGCCACGCACCTCGCCCAGCGTGCCTGTGACTTCATGCCAACCCAGCTGGGGTGCCAGTGGCCAGCGGCCTTGGTTGGCGGGTAGCGGGTTGTCCGGCGACGGCCCGAGTTGCGCAGGCACATCAGCAGCTGTTGCTGTGCGCGGCACAAGGTGGTGAATGCGATAGGCATCGGCGTCGCTCAACAGCAGGCTGCCATCCGGCGCCAGCGCCAATCCTGCAGGGCGCGCGAAGCGCTGGGCATCGTTGCCCGCCACGGCCACGATATGGCCGTGTGGTGACAACTGCACCACGCGGCCGCTCAACCGCTCGCCAACATAGACCACGTCGTCATGGGTGATGGCCAGCGTCATCGGCCCCCACAGCACCCGATCAGCGTTGGGCATGCCAACCCGGGTACTGACCATGCCGGTGCCGCTGACCGTGCGCAGCGCGTTGTTCTGCAAATCAGCGACCCAAAGATTGCCGTGGCTGTCGAACTTCAGGTCGGTCGGCGTATCAAAACGCGCCTGTGCGCCCTGCCCGTCTTCCCAACCCGGCAGTGCACCGCCAGCCAGGGTGCTGACCGTGCCGTCAGCAGCAATCACACGGATACGGTCATTCCAGGTATCGGCGACATAGACGCGGCCGTCCGCAGCCACTGCCACGCCCATCGGTCCATTGAAGCGCGCCTGCGCGCCCTTGCCATCGGCGAAGCCCGGCGTGCCATCACCGGCCAGGGTAGTGACCTGGCCCTGCGCGCTGATCCTGCGGATGGCATGGTTGCCGGAGTCCGCCACATAGAGATTGCCCTGTCCATCCAGGGCGATGCCCGACGGCGTGTTGAACTTCGCCGCGGCGCCTTGGCCGTCGGCAAAGCCTTCAGTGCCACCGGCCAGAACCTGGAAGGCACCGTCCAGGCCGCGGTAGAGAATGCGGTTGTTGTCGCCGGCATCGGCGACGAACAACAGGCCACCACCCATCGCCAGCCCCCAGGGATCACTGAAACGGGTCTGTGCTGCCTTGCCGGCGCTGTTACCCGCCACGCCGTCGCCGCCCAGCAACTCGATCTGCGCCTGCCAGCCCAGCGCTGTAGGCGGCGGGCCAGCCGGTACGGGCGTCTGCGGTGCCCACACGAAGGTGGCAGCAAGCGCGGCGCCGGTCACGGCGATGACGGCAATTACCCAATGTTTGCGATCCATGTACACCCAACCAACTACGGACCCGGCACGATAGACGCTCACGGCCCGCGGCGAAACCGCCGAAAGCCCTGCATGGTGGAGAACCGTATGCATCTATATCTGCAAGAAGAGGTGATCCGCCTGCAGGCTGGGCAGAGCACGGATATCGGCCTGTCGCTGTCACTGCCCTCGCTGCTGGAGGCGGGACTGCAGCATTTCCCGCCTACGGAGCAGGCAATGGAACAGGCCATCGCCAGCACCGAAGATGCCCTGATGCCATGGATTCCAGCGCTGCGCCTGGATTCGCTGAAGGTATTGGAGTGTGCCGATGCGGTGCTGGCGCCCTTGCCGGGCGTGCTGGGCTATCCGCCGCAGGCGATCTGTGAGCTGGACATCGACGAAGTCGAGCGGGCGTTCAACCAACTGGCACAGGTAGCGGCGGGGATGCCGGCAAAGAGCCTGGATATCCCCGAGCGCCCGGACTTCGTCGCCGCGCTGGTGGTGGTGCGCGAGCTGATGCATCACGTTGGCTGGGAGCAGTTGCGGTTGCTGGAGCCTGGGCTGGCTGCTGCTGACAATTGAAGCCAGGGCAAAAGCACCCCTCCCCAACCCTCCCCTGCTGCGCAAGGGAGGGGGCTCAAGCCAAAGCTGCGGCGCCGCGCGAACTGCCCCTTCCCTTTGCCGCAGGCAAGGGGAGGGTTGGGGAGGGGTGCTCTTGCCCTGCTTTTGCCTCTCTCAGTCCCGAAAAACCCACTACAAAGCAGGCTTCTCCGGCCCCGTCCCCATCGCCTCCCGGTAACGCCCGTACAAGGCCAACACCTTGTCCACGTACTGCCGGGTCTCCACATAGGGCGGCACTCCGCCATACCGAGCAACCACCCCGATTCCGGCGTTGTACGCCGCCGCCGCCAGCGTCCGGTCACCGTTGTAACGACGCAGCAGCGACCTCATGTAACGCGCACCACCGTTGATGGACTGCGCAGGCGACAAGGGATCACTCACCCCGTACTCGGTTGCCGTCTCCGGCATCAACTGCATCACCCCCTGCGCACCCTTGGGCGACACCGCTTTTTCATCGAACGCACTTTCTGCATGAGCAACCGCACGCAGCCAGGCATCGTCCACACCGGTGGCCTTGGCAGCGGCACGGAATTGCGGGGCATGCCGGTTCAACTGCGGCGCGCCTACACGGCCCAGACCTTCGTGGGCCGGCTCGCCGGGCGGCGTGGCTACGGTGAAGCGCAGGTAAGGTATCGAGCCCGGCAGATTCCGGGTGGAATAGACCAGCTTGCCATCCTGCTCACGCTCATACAGGGTGCCACTGAACACACCGAAGTTGCCCCAGAGATTGGGGGTCTGCACGGCGTTGTCATCGATCTCGATGGCCTTGCAGTTGGAACCCGGCTCCGGCGCAGTGGCCATGCTGACCGTGCCTTTCTGCACGCAGCGGTACACCGTGCGCGCCTGCAACGGAGCGCACAGCCCGTACAAGAGCAGCAACAGCACAAGTGCGGCCGCGCGCGGCATGGGGCCAGATCCAATCGTGAGGAAGGAAACGATGCTGAGCCTGCTTGTTTGAATGGCAGGTGATGAAAAGCCCGCCAATTGCGCCCAGAATGAATACCTGCTTTCCAGCCCCATCCAGCGCCCATGACCGTGCCCCTGCTCGGCTTTGACAACCCCCAGTTCCATACCGGACGCAACACCAGCGTACGGCGAGGCGCGCGTTGGCATGGAGTGGCGCAGGCGTGTATCGAACTGGGTGAAGGCCGCCAGATTGGTCCAATCTCACTGCAGACCGAGCTGCGGGCCTTTGATGCCCTGGATGAAGCCGATCTGCGCGATGAGCATGATCCCGGCTGTCGCACGCCTGCAGGATTACTTGCGGTGATGCAGCGCTTGTATCCCGGGTTTCGCAGCGATGAGCTGGTGACGCTGGTGCACTTCTGGTTGGAGTAAGAGCACAGCGAATAGATTGGCTTTGGCTTTGGCTTTGGCTTTGGGCGTTTCCCTTCTCCCGTTCACGGGAGAAGGTGGTGCGAAGCACCGGATGAGGGGAGCTTTTGCTTTTGCTTCAAGCAAAAACCAAAATCGCAAAAGCTCCCGCCACAATCAACGCCCCTGCGCTGCCCGCAGATGCGCGCCTACCGGACCCGAGAACGCGCGCCCATCGGCCACATCCCAATTGATCGACCAGGTCATCACGCCACGGAAATCCGGATGCGGCTGGCTCGGCTTCACCTCATCGCATTGCTTCGCCGTGGTCAGGCAATCGAAGGCACGATTGATATCCGCCGGCGTCGCATAACCATTGCCTGCAGCGCGCAGACCCGACGGCAGGGCCAAGGCAACCTGGTCCGCACGCAGCCCCGCAAAGCGTCCCTTGCCACCGGCCAGATCAAACCCTTCGATCAGCATCCTGGCCGAGCCCACCATCATGTCCACGCTGCCACCCGGATACTTCTCAGCGCGGTACGGCGTGGGCAGACCACCGTTGTTGTAAAGCTGCACATGCAGCAGATCCAGCTCCTCGCGCAGGCCATCGATCAGCGGCAGATACGCACCCCAGATGCCTTCCATAGACACCATGCCGCCCTGCACATACGGATGCTCCGGCGCCATCGACACATACAGGTTCGGGTACATGCCATGCAGGCGCTTCACCGCCGAAATCAGATGCGGTGTAACCGGCGCACCGTGCACCACACCTGCGATCTTTTCCAGATCGACATCGATGCCATCGAAGCCGTAGGTATTGATCGCATCGGCGGTGGTGCGGACGAAGTTGTCTTCATCACGCTGCGTGTTCAAGGTCACCGTGCCCAGCTCGCCACCGAACGACAGCACCACGATCTTGCCCTGCGCACGCTTGGCGGCGATGTCGGCAATCAGCTGATTGCGGTCCAGCGCGGGATCCGGGTTGAAAGCGACCTTGCCTTCGCCCATGTCATCGGCGAAGGCAAGCACGATCACGTCCCAGCTCTCATCCACCTTGCCTACCGGCAACAGGCCCTGACCGTTGTCGAAGTTGTGCAGATAGCCGACCAGCGCATGCCTGGGCAGCGCATGGCTATGGCCGGGGGCGACGCCCACGCCTGCGGACGGCACCGGCACCGGCGCTGCCTGACAGCCGAATGTGGAAGCAAGCACCAGCGTGGAGAACAGCAAACCGATCGACTTCATCGCAACACCAGAAAGGGAAGACGCCCGATTCTAGGCATGCGAAACCGGCTAAAAACCATTCAAAGACAATAACTTAGGAAAGTCGTCCTGTTTTGTCCCGGTTTGTCCGGCAGCTGACGCGCAGGCCGCTCAGCGAGAACCGGCAATGGCGACAGCCAAGCCCGCCGCTGGCCCAGGATGACCGCCGCTCAAGTGCACATTTTCATGCGTCGCTCGGCATCCCACAGTGCGCGCCGGGCCATGTCATAGGCGCTGTCCGCGGCACTGAGCAGGCTGTGCTCGGCCTCCACCGGATCGGCGCCATTGTTGAAACGGTACTCGGCGCGCTGCAGCGCATCCAGGTGCGTCATCACCGGCGCAAGCCACTGCCGGCGCTGCTGTCCATTGCAACGCGGATAGCGCTGCTCCAGCGCGCCCAGCGCAACGCGAATGCGGCGGCTGGCTTCACCCTTCATGTCCGGCGCTTTCTCGTAACGGATGGGCGCGGCCTTGTAGGCATCGCCGGTGGCTTCGCTACCGAGATCGGACTTGCGCTCATGCAGGCTGGGATTGAACGCCACCTCGGGCGGGCGCCGTGCCTGCGCAGGTTGGATGTCCGGGCCGTGAATCAAACGCGCACCAATCTTCCCCAACGTCGGCGGCTTGGTCTTGTCCTCGAACATGCCGGAAACCATTTTCTCCAGCGGCCGCTCGCCGACGCCGGTAGCCAGTTCATCACGGTGTTCGAACACTCGCTCGGTCGCACTCTTCTGGCGTGAATCAACGCCGTCCTTGGGCACCGCCAAGTTGCCGTCCTTGCCATACAGTCGCTGCGACCACCCCGCCTGCGATGCCGCAGGTGCGCTAGCAGCAGTCGTCACAGCCTCTACCGGCGCAGGTGGCGCATTGGCCACAACCGCTCGCCCAGCGACCACTGCCGCGACCGGTGCTGCCTGCTCATGCGAAACGGCGGCTGTCGTCGCTTGTTGCGGTAGCGGCGCCACGGCAGGCGCCGTTGACGGCGCCAACCAGCGCAGCTGGATCCGCGCCTCTTCCCGCGCCACGTTCAGCTCCGGCGGCTGCAACATGAGGCGCACCAACCCTGACATGACTGCCAAGGCAATAACGCCGGCGGTCAGTCGGGTCGATAGCGGTTCGGCTGAACGGTCAGAACGCATGCAACTCCATCAGAAACACGGCGCAGAGCACTCACCGGCCCTGTCACGGTACAAACGCACAGGACAGAGACCGACAAGAGCGCAACGAGTTCCACGATTGTGCCCTTCGAATGGGTGAACCTGTGGCAAGAGTGGGTCATCATCGGGCAAACGCCGTCATCGTTCGCAGCACAAGGAGCCGTACGTGAATACCGTTGCAGCACAGAACCTGGATGAAAGCATCGCCAAGCAGCTGTTCTTTGGCCATATCGCCGAAGATGTGCTGTTCCCCTACCCGCAGATCCGTGAGCGTGACCGCGAGATGCTGGGCGCGATGACCGATGCCATCGACCAGTTCCTGGCCGACAAGACCGCCGAGCTGCGCCAGTACGACCGCGACGCCGAGCAGCCGCCGGAATTCATCCAGGCGCTACGCGACATGGGCCTGTTCGGGCTGATCATTCCGGAGGAATTCGGCGGGCTGGAGCTGTCCAACGGTGCCTACGCGCGCGTGCTGGGCCAGACCAGCAGCCATGACAGCTCGGTGTCGCTGACCATCGGCGCGCACAGCTCGATCGGCATGAAGGGCTTGTTGCTGTTCGGCAATGACGAGCAGAAGCAACGCTACCTGCCCAAGCTGGCCAGCGGCGAGATGATCGCAGCCTTCTGCCTGACCGAATCCGGCGCCGGATCCGATGCCGCGGCCATCCGCACCAAGGCACATCGCAACGATGACGGCAGCTGGACGCTGAGCGGCGAGAAGATCTGGATCACCAACGGCGGCATCGCCGACTTCTACACCGTGTTCGCGCGTACCGACACGCCGGAAGGCAAGGTCACTGCCTTCATCGTCGAAGCCGGCTGGGAAGGCGTCAGTCACGGCCCGCACGAGGACAAGATGGGCATCCGCGCCTCGTCCACCACCACCGTTGCCTTCAGCGATGTGCACGTTCCCGCAGCCAATGTGCTGGGCCCGGTCGGCAAGGGCTTCAAGGTGGCGATGAACATCCTCAACAGCGGCCGCACGGGTCTGGGCGGCGGTGCTGTTGGCGGCATGCGTGCGCTGATCCGCATGGCCTGCGCACAGGCCAGCGAGCGCAAGCAGTTCGGCCAGTCGATCGCCGAGTTCGGCCTGGTGCGCGAGAAGATCGCACAGATGACCGCCGATTGCTTCGCCGCCGAAAGTACGGTGTGGATGGTGGCGCACCTGATCGACAGCGGTCGCACCGACTACTCGGTGGAAGCGGCGATGAGCAAGATCTTCGCCAGCGAGGCGGTGCAACGCAGCTGCTACGAAGCGCTGCAGATCGCCGCCGGCAACGGCTTCATGCGCGAACTGCCCTACGAGCAGATGACCCGCGATACGCGCATCCTGTCGATCTTTGAGGGCACCAACGAAATCCTGCGCCTGTACGTGGCCCTGAATGGCCTGAAGGGCGTTGGCGCGACGTTGAGTGAACTGCAGAGTGCAGTCGGCGGCATTTTCAACGACCCGATCAAGGGCTTCGGCGTGCTCAGCGATTACGCTGGCCGCCGCGTGCGTGAGGCGACCGGCTATGGCACCGGCCGCATCCGCGCACCGCTCAACGATGCGCTGCGACCATTGGCGCGGCTGTGCGAGAAGTACACGGTTGAACTGTCCAAGGCATCGGACCGGTTGCTGCGCAAGCACGGCAAGAAGATCGCCGACCAGCAACACGCGCAGAAGCGCGTAGCTGACATCGCCATCGACCTGTTCGTCGGGCTGTGCGTGCTGTCGCGTGTGGAGAGCCTGCTGCAGGCCGGTCACCCAGCGGCCGAAGACGCGGTGAAGATCGCCCGCCTTTTTGCCCGCCGGGCGCGTCGGCGTATGGCCCGCAATGTCCGCGGATTGGAGCGCAACGAAGACGACATCGTCGAATCGCTGGCCGCATCGGTACTGGAACGCGGCGGCTACGCCTGGGACGTGATGTAAGCCCTCTGGTGTTTGTAGGAGCGGCCTAAACCGCGAAGCCACTGCACCATCCGCCGAGAAAGTTCCTGCAATTGCAAACCCCAGGCAACCGGCAAGTGCATCAGCTTCGCGGCTGATGCCGCTCCCACAACAGCATCACCTGCGGCCAACGCTTGTGGGAGCGGTGTAAACCGCGAAGCCACCGAACTACCGGCCGAAGAAGATCCTGTAATTGCAATCAACCTGGTGATCGGGAGTTCCACCGGCTTCGCGGCTTACGCCGCTCCTACAAAGCTGGGTCCTCCACAGCCAGCTCACCCTCGCGCAACACCCGCCGCATCAATGCCCGTGCCTGTCGGTCCAGCCCCTGCACGCGCGGCTTCACACCATGGTGGCGATAGCGGCTGACCACCTTCTCCAAAGCCGCCACTGCGGTGATATCCCACAGCTGCGCACCGGATAGATCAATCGTCACCGCACGCCCTTCAGCAACACGCGGATCAAAGGCATCAATGAAGGCATCCGCGGACGCAAAGAACACCTGCCCGCGCACCATGTAACGAAGGCTGCCATCGGTCTGATCCAGCGCTTCCACGCGCAGCAGCCGCGCCACCTTCAGCGCGAAGAACACCCCGCTCAGCAGCACGCCCACGCCAACACCGGCCGCCAGATTATGCGTACCCAGCGTCACCGCTACCGTCGCCAGCATCACCACACCGGACAGGCGCGGATGCCGTACCAGCGCGCCCAAGCTGCGCCAATCAAACGTGGACACACTGACCATCACCATGATCGCCACCAGCGCGATCACCGGCACCTGCCCGACCCAGGGCTTCAGCAATACCATCAGCACCAGCAGGAACACGCCAGCAAACAAGCTCGACAGCCGACCACGCCCGCCATATTTCACGTTGCCCACGGTCTGCCCGATCATGCCGCAGCCGGCGATGCCGCCGAACAGGCTGGCGGCGATATTGGCCACGCCCAGACCCGTGCACTCCCTGTTCTTGGAACTCGGCGTATCGGTGAGCTCATCGACCACACGCGCCGTCATCATCGATTCCAGCAAGCCCACCATCGCGATCGCCAAGGCGGGCATCGCGATGATGCGCAGCGTCTCCAGATCAAGCGGCAATGATGGCAGGCCCATCCATTGCGGCAGCGCATCCGGCAACTTGCCTAGATCCGCGACGGTGGGTAGATCAAGCTTCAGCCACGACGCCAGCAGGCTCAGCACCACGATGCAGATCAGCGGCGAAGGAATCGCCCGTACGCCAGGCAGGGGCAGCCGCGGTAGTCCATAGATCACCAGCAGGCCCAGCGCCAGCATCGCCCAGGTGGCGGCAGTGGCGCCGTGCAGCTGCGGCAGCTGCGCGGCGAAAATCAGGATGGCCAGCGCATTGACGAAGCCGGTGCGCACCGAACTGCTGACAAAGCGCATCAATACGCCCAGCCGCAGCACGCCGAACACGATCTGGATCACGCCCGCCAGCAGGCCCGCGGCAAACAGATACGGCAGACCATGCGCACTGATCAGCGGTGCCGCCACCAAAGCCACCGAACCGGCAGCCGCCGTGATCATCGCCGGCCGCCCACCGAACACCGCGATGACGATGCTCAGCACGAAGGAAGCGAACAGGCCAACCTGCGGGTCCACCCCGGCCACGAACGAGAACGCGATGACCTCGGGGATCAGCGCGAAGGTGGCCACCGCGCCAGCCAACATTTCGCGCAGGGGATTGGCACGCCATTGCGCCAGTTCAGAGTGCAGGAAGGACATACGGACTGGCTGCCGGTGCTGGCCGATGAGGTGCGGCAGCGCAGGCAGAATCAAGATGAGGGGCGCGAATTATGCCTGCTTGGGTTGCTGGGCGCTGGTCGCTGGTCGGTGCAGGGTTCCCGGCAAAAGCCTGAACGTCCAAAGCTACCCCTCCCCAGCCCTCCCCTTGCCTGCGGCAAAGGGAGGGAGCTCCTGCCCCTCCCTTTTGCGTAGCAGAGGGGAGGGCTGGGGAGGGGTAGCTTTTGGAGCAGAACCAAAACCCCAAAATCCACCCTGCGGTAGCATTCCCTCCCCCGCATCAGCTTCGTACCCATGCCCCACTACACCGGCCCGCTGCTCACCCGCCCGCTGCTCGAGCAGCTACAGAGCGCCCAGAAGAAGGGCAGCAGCGAGCTCAGCGCCTCGCTCGACCTGGGCCGCCGCCAGGAAACCATCGGCCTCAACGCCGACAGCTGGCAGTACCGCGGCAAGCACTACCCGTGGCCGGCCAAGCTCAAGGACCGAACCATCTACTACTGGGATGGCGAGGAGTTCAGCGCCGCCTCGCGCTTCGGCAGCGGCCTGTACAAGCTGGTACCCACCGACTGGGGCATCCCCACCTTCGAGATCGACGGCATCAAGATGCTGGTCAGCGCGCAGATCTCGCCCTTGGACGATGCCCGCCGTAAGGTGGCGCTGGTGGAGCCTCGCGGCAAGCAGGTGCTCGATACCTGCGGCGGCATGGGCTACTTCGCCGCCTGCTGCCTGGACGAAGGCGTGGCCGGCATCCGTTCGTTCGAGAAGAGCACGGAAGTGCTGTGGCTGCGCACCCTGAACCCGTGGTCGCCGGACCCGGATGGTGAACACGCAGGCGGCCGCCTACAACTGAACCACGGTGATGTTTCCAAGGAAATCGAAAGCATCCCCGATGCCTCGATGGACGCCGTTCTGCATGACCCACCGCGCTTCGGCATTGCCGGCGAGCTGTACTCGCAGGTGTTCTACGATCACCTCGCCCGCGTGCTGCGCAAAGGCGGCCGTCTGTTCCACTACACCGGCGCCCCCAACAAGCTGACCAGCGGCCGCGACGTGCCCCGCGAAGTCGCCACGCGCCTGCAGAAGGCAGGGTTCAAAGCCGAGCTGGCGCTGGATGGCGTACTGGCAGTGCGCAAATAACCCGCTTCTGTGGGAGCTGCGTAAGCCGCGAAGCTCGTACCCCATCAAGCCCCGGTCCAACGGCGGTTTCATCGACCCCAGCTTCGCGGCTCACGCCGCTCCCACAAAAAACATAGCTGTATACGCCCCACCTTCACCTCTTCCGCGCGACACTGCGTATTCCGAAGCGGAGGCAGCCCATGGCAACCGAAACCGTACGCGGCAAAACCGTCACCATTCACTTCGACGGAGAGCGTTGCATCCACTCACGCAACTGCGTGCTCAGCCATCCGGACGTGTTCGTGCCGAATGTGGTTGGCGAATGGATCCACCCCGATGCGGTCGCCCCGGAAGAAGTGGAGCTGATCGCACGCAACTGCCCCTCCGGCGCCATCCGCTACGAATACAACGACGGCAGCCACAGCGAACCTGCGCCGGTGGTCAACCTGGTGCATATCCGTGAGAACGGCCCACTCGCCTTCAATGCTCCACTACTGATCGCCGGCAAGGACGAAGGCTTGCGCGCCACGCTATGCCGCTGCGGCGAATCGCATAACAAACCCTTCTGCGATCACCGCCATGTCGAATGCGGTTTCATCGCCACCGGTGAACCGGTAGAGAAAAAGTCCGAAGCACTGCCACAACGCGATGGCCCGCTGCAGGTAAATCCAACCAGGAACGGCCCGCTGCACGTGATCGGCAATCTCGAAGTGGTCAGCGGTACCGGCCGCACCATCGACCGGGTGACCGATACCTGGCTGTGCCGCTGCGGACACTCCAACAACAAGCCCTTCTGCGATGGCAGCCACAAGAAGGTTGGGTTTCAAGCGGATGGCGAGTAGCTCGCCGCATCAACCTGAGCCACGCGAGTCATCCAATAACTTCGAGTCATGCACTGAATTGGAGTGCTTACATCACCCGCAGCCAGGCGCTTTCCCGCCGGAACTGCTGTTGCCAGTCAGGTCACGAAGGATCAGTCAAAGATCGTACGAAAGCAGGTCATACCCCGTCGCCGCGCGCACCACCCGCTGATGCACGAACGAGCCACTGCCGCCGTTGCTCAGCACCACGATGCCTCGCCTGCGCTGCGCGTCACCAATGGCGAAATTCTTGAAGATGCCGCTGTTGCTGCCGGAGTGGTAGAACACCGGGCCATCACGGGTCTGCTCGGTATTCCAACCCAGTCCTTTCTCGGTCCAGCGGCCGGGCAAGATGATCTGCGGCGTGAGCATGGTTTGCCGCGCAGCCTCGCTGATCTCCCACGACGCGCGTTGCCGGCCCGCCATCATCAGACTGAGGAAGGTCGCATAGTCCTGCACCGTCGTGCGCAGGCTGGCTGCCGCGTTGGCGAGGATATCGCCCGGCCATGTCACCAGACCCGGCGGCGCCAGCTTCAACACTTCCGGCATTGCACGTTCGGCATCTTCATATTTCCAGGCAGACAGCGGCTTACCCCAGCGATTCGCAACCTGCTGGGCGACGCCCCATTGGTCGCGAAGGACTTGCCTTGGCACTCCGCCATCAACACGGTCATGCGCGGGATGACCATGGACCGAGCGTGCCGCCAAATCCGCGTTCCATGTATAGCTGCTGTCCTTCATGCCAGCCGGACCAAACAGATGCACCTGCATCGACTCATCCAGGCTCTGGCCGGTGATTGCTTCAACCACCAGCTGCAGCCAGACGAAGGCCTCACCGGAATAGTTGATGCGCGTACCAGGCTTCACCATCGGCACCAGCTTCTCCGTCGCTGGCGACTTGCGCCAATCGGGCAGACCCGTCGTATGCCGCAACACATCGCGTGCGGTGACCAACGCAATCCACGGATGATCGCCGAGATAGTCCGGGCGACGGTAACCCACCAAGGGAACATCGAGATCGATGCGTCCCTGCCCCACCAACTGCATCACCAGATAGGCGAACACCGGCTTGCTGAGCGACGCATCCTCGAACACCGTGCGCGCATCCACAGGCGTGCGTGTCTGCACGTTGGCAAAGCCAAAGCCACGACTCCATGCCACAGCACCCTCATCAACCACGGCGATGCCAACGCCCGGAACCGCGAAGGCCTGCATGATCCGCGGCAACTCGGCGAGGAAGGTATCGTCCGGAATCCAACTGCTGGCGGTGCCCTTGCACGGCACAGCCAGCGCTTGCGCAGAAGGCAACGCGGCGAGCATGCCCAAGCTTGCGGAGTGGGTGATGAAGCGACGACGACCTGAATCTATGCAAATCGGCATTGCCAGCAGCCTCCGATGCGGATTGCTGAGCTTAGCCGGTGTTCCGGGCGAGTTGGGCGAAACATCTGGACGCGTTGTCGCCCGCATGCAGACCCACACCCACCTCCAAAAGAACAACAGCGCGAAGCCTGCGCTCCACGCTGTTGTTCCAGGGGCAAGGGGCTGGTGACAGCCGCGTGACTCAGAACGAATACGCCACCGTGACACGGGCATTGCGACCCGGCTCGCTGTAACGGCCAATGCCGTCATCGTTGACGTAGCCGTACAGCGTATTGGTGCCCTTGTTGATCACCCGCACGCGCTGCCACAGGTAGTACTCGCGATCGGTCAGGTTGTAGAGGCCTGCGGTCACCCGCAACTGCGAGGTGATGTTCCAGCTGCCGGTGAGATCCAGCACAGTGTAGCCATCGGCCTTGCCCGTCCACGCCGGCACCACCTGCGTGCCATCGGCCGATGTGGTGTAGGCATCGCCGGCGCTCTTGCCCCAGGCGTGGGTCAGGTTGGCGCTGACGTTCCACGACGGCGAAGGCGCATAGCGCACGCCCAGTACTGCGCTGGCCGGCACGATGCTCTCCAGCGGATCACCATTGCGCTTCTCGCCCTTGCTGTACGCCGCCGCCACCCGCGACGACCACGCGTCGGCGATCTGCCAGCGCCCTTCCAACTCGGCGCCCTTCACCGTCACCTTGCCCGCATTGACCGGCATCGTACTGTTGTAGGTGTACTGCACCGGACCGGTTGCGGTGGTGCGGTAGCCATTGGCATACCGCACCGCCGTGGTCACCGTCTCGATGAAGTTGTCGTACTGGTCGCGGAACACCGAGAACCCCAACTGCGCGCGATCGGTGGTCCAGCGATAACCCAATTCGATGTTGAGGCTCTTCTCCGCATCCAGATCCGGATTGGACATGGAAGTATCGAGCTGGATCGGTGCACCACTCACTGCATCGAACGCGGCACTGGCGCTGGTCGGCGAATACAGATCCGCCACGCTTGGTGCACGGAAGCCACGGCCAAGCTGCGCCCACAGCGCATGGTCGGGCAGGAAGCGGAACTCCGCCCCCACCTGCCAGCTCGGCGCCGAGAAGCGAAGGTCACGCACGCTGCCGGTCTTGTCGACAAAAGTGCTGTCTACCTGCGGCGAGTAATCGTAGCGGTCATAGCGCAGGCCACCGCTGAGCTGCAGGCGCTCGTCGAACAGGCTCAGGCTGTCGCGCACGTACAGGTTCCAGGAGCGTGCATCGGTCTTGGGCACTTGCCGCGGATCATGCTCCACGCTGGCAATACCACCGGCTGCATTCCAGCGGGTATCCACTGCGGTGTAGTCGATGTCGCGCTGCTGCCAGGCCAGGCCGTAGCCGATGTCATGCCGCACCGGGCCTTCCACCACCTTGCTGAAATCCAAAGCTGCGCGGTCCAGGGTCTGCTCGGTGGCGCGGTCTTCGCTGCGCTTGCAGGGAGCGCCACCACCCGGGCAACCGCTGCCGGCCAGAATGCGGGTAACGCCGCGGCTGTCGGTGATCTGGCGGTCCAGTTGCGCATCGAGGGTGTCGAACAGGGCGTTGCCTGCACGCCACTGCCAGCTCACGCCATAACGGTCGCGGTCATTGCGATCGTCGCCCCTGCGTTCGAGGTAGCCCGGCGCGTAGACGCGGGAAAGATTGTCGACTTCGTTGTGGGCGCGGCCGCGCTCGTACATGAAGCCCAGGGTGTGCGCGTCCGACAACTGCAGATCGACCTTGCCCAGCAGGTTGTCGCGCGTGCTGTCGACCGGATCCGGCGTGCGTCGACCGACACCGATCCGGTCCACCGTGCTGTCGTACCAGCTTTCGCTTTCATGGCCTTCGCGGCGGGTATAGACCAGCATCGACTCGACGATACCGGTGCGGTTGGCGATGCTCAGCGTGCCCATGGTCTCATCGTTGGAGCCGCTGTAGCCGAACTTCACTCCTACGTGGGTGTCGTTGCCTTCAGCCTTGAGATAGTCCGCCGGGTCCTTGGTGGTGAACACCACCGCGCCGCCTAGCGCTCCGCTGCCGGAGGTGATCGAATCAGCCCCCTTGACCACCTGCAGGCTCTTCAGCGTATCGATGTCCACATCGCCGCGGCCGCTGCGGAAGAACTCATAGGAGCGCGCGGTCTCCACCGATTCGGCCAGGCTCAGGCCATCGACAGTGATCGCCACGCGGTCGCTTTCCAGACCGCGGATGTTGAAGCCGTTGTCACCGAAGCGGCCCATGTCGACCACGCTCACGCCCGGGATGTAGCGGATGGCCTCTTCCATGTTGTTGGCCATCTCGGCATCGAGATCGGCGGCACTGAGCACGGTCACGTTCTGGTTGCGCGACTTGCTCTTCTTTGCCCGTTCGGCCTCAACCCGGACCGTGTCCAGGTTCGAGGCGTCAGCCAGCGCTTCGGCGCAGGCAGTGCCGGACAGGCTGGCCAGAACGGCCAGCGCAAGCAGTGATACAGCTGAATTCATGAGAGATCTCCACAGAAAGGTAATGGCGGGAATACGCCGTTCCTGGCTGCTCGATCACATGGACCATGCCGGCTGGGGGGCATGGGGGCCCCGCGGGGGGCGGGTGAATTGAGGAAATGGAAAGAGCCGGGGGGGGGCGCGGGCCGGTGGCGGGGGGGGCCCGGGTGGGGGTGGCGGAGGTGGGGCGCGCCCCCGGGGCGGGGTGGG
>NZ_JBRREG010000054.1:0-31050 GCF_056760155.1 Stenotrophomonas sp. STEN022 | reverse complement strand
GCTTGTGGAGGCGTCCCACCCACATAACAAACACAAACAACACACAAAAACCCCCCGCCCCCGTCACTTTCCCCCCCCGCCGCCCGCCCCCCCCCCCCCCCCCACTACAGGGTCAGTTCCTGTGCGCGGTGCCCAGGTACTCGGCGCTCTGCATCTCGATCAGGCGGCTGGCGGTGCGCTCGAAGGCACCGGCCAGGCGGGTGCCGCTGTACAGCATGGGCGGCGCGTCCTGTGCGGTGCAGACCAGGTTGACCTGGCGGTCGTACAACTCATCGATCAGGTTGACGAAACGGCGCGCGGCATCTTCGTTGAGGCGATCGAAGTGCGGTATGCCGCCGAGCAGCACGGTGGTGAACTCGCGTGCGATCTCGATGTAGTCCGACGGCCCGCGCGGGCCTTCGCACAAAGCCGCGAAATCAAACCAGGCAATGCTCTTGCCACGGCCACGCACCGGGATCTTACGGCCTTCGATCTGGATGTTGCCGCCGCGTGCTTCTTCGGCACCACTCAGCTCCTTCCAGCGCCCGCCCAACCACGCGTCACTCTCCGCATCCAACGGCGCTCGGTATACCGGCGAGCGGGTCAGCGCGCGCATGCGGTAGTCCTCGGTGCCTTCGGCATACAGCTCGACGCAGTACTTCTCCAGCAAGGCAATCGCCGGCAGGAAGCTGTCGCGCTGCAGGCCATTGAGATAGAGGTTCTCCACCGCCGTATTGGAAGTAGTCACCAGGGTCACGCCCTCGGCGAACAGCCGCTCCAGCAAGCGTCCCAGCAACATCGCATCGCCGATATCGGTGACGAAGAATTCATCCAGCACCAGCACCCGCAGCTTGTCGCGCCATTGCTGGGCAATCTTCGCCAGCGGATCGCTCTGCCCCTGGTGCTGGTGCAGCTGTTCGTGAATGCCGCGCATGAAGCGGTGGAAGTGGGTGCGGTACTTCTGCTCGATCGGCAGGCCGTCGTAGAACAAGTCGACCAGGAAGGTCTTGCCGCGACCCACGCCGCCCCAGAAGTACAACCCCTTTACCGGCTCGGGCTTCTTCCAGAACGCCGACAGCCGGTCCAGCCAGCCGTCCTGCGCGCTATCGACAATGGCCAGGTGGATACGGTCCAGCTCGGCCAGCGCCGCATGCTGGGCGACATCATCGCGCCAGTCGCCGCGGGCCACGCCGGCGGCGTAGCGTTGTGAGGGGGTCATTGCATCCATGCTCAGTTGCTGCCGTCGGGCAGCCAGCGCCGCACTTCGTGCTGGATGGCACCGCGCAGGTCGATCAGCTTGCGATGGAAGAAATGCGAGGTGTCCGGCATGCGCACCATCTGCGGCGGATTCGGCAGCGATTCCAGCCATTGGTACACGCCCTGCGCGTCGACCACTTCATCGGCATCGCCCTGCACCACCAGCCAGTTGGCCGGCGGCTGGACTTCGGAGAAATCCCAGGTGCGGCGGCCCACCGGCGGTGCGATCGAGATCAAGGCCTGCGGCTGCAGCTGGGCGGCGGCGCGCAGCGACACATAGGCGCCGAAGCTGAAACCGGCCAGCCACAGCGCGGCATCCGGGCGTTCGCTGCGCACCCAGTTGACCACGGCGCGCAGGTCGTCGGCTTCGCCTTCACCATTGTCGTAGGTGCCAACCGAGGCGCCGACGCTGCGGAAGTTGAAACGCACGGTGGTGATGCCCAGGTCGCGCAGCGCGCGCGAGACCATGGTCACCACCTTGTTGTGCATGCTGCCGCCCTCGATGGACAGCGGATGGCAGATGACGGCGATGATCGGACGTGCGGCGGACTCGCCATCGGGCAGGTCGACGCCGACTTCCAGCGGACCGGCTGGGCCGTCCAGCATCAGCGTCGCCGATTCGTGGGGGAATGGGAGAGTTTGCATGCGGCCATAATAGCGGCCCCGTCCGGCGGCTTCACGCCTGCCCTTCACAACTGCCCAAATCCATGCATTTCCTTGTCCTGAGTGTGATCTGCAGTGTTCTGGTATCGGTGCTGCTGAAACTGGCGCCACGCCGCGGCGTCGATATCGCCCAGGCGGTGACCTGGAACTATCTGGCCGCCAGCGTACTGTCGCTACTGTTGCTCAAACCTTCCTTGCAGTCGCTGCAGAGCGGGCATACGCCGTGGCTGGCGCTGCTTGGCCTTGCCGTGGCACTGCCGGGCATCTTCCTGGTACTGGCCCGCGCAGTGCGCGAGGCCGGCATCGTGCGCAGCGACGTGGCCCAGCGCCTGTCCCTGCTGCTGTCGCTGGCTGCTGCCTTCCTGCTGTTTGGCGAACAGGCCAATGGCTGGAAGCTGGCGGGCCTGGGATTGGGCTTGCTGGCGATTGTCGGCGTGACCGCGCGCGATGGCGGCAGCACCGAACGCTCGCGTTCAAGCTGGGGCTGGTTGCTCGGCGTATGGGCCGGCTTCGCCTTGATCGACATCCTGCTCAAGCAGGTGGCAGCGGCCGGCACGCCATCCATCGCTGCCCTGCTGGTGAGCTTCGGCATCGCCTTCGTACTGATGCTTGTGTGGCAGCTGCAGCGGCATGTCAGCGGCAAGAGCAGGTTGACGCTGGGCAATCTGGGTTTTGGCCTGCTGCTCGGGCTGCTCAACTTCGGCAACATTCTGTTTTACGTGCGTGCGCACCAGGCGTTGCCGCACAGCCCGGCGACGATTTTTGCCGGCATGAATATTGGCGTGGTGGGTCTGGGTGCGCTGGTCGGCGTGCTGGCGTTCGGCGAGAAGACCAGCGTGTGGAACCGCGTTGGCCTGGCGCTGGCGGTGGTCGCGATTGGACTGATTGCGCGCGGGACGCTTTGAGGTTTTCTGCTGGTTTGGAGCAACAGCAAGGGCACCCCTCCCCGGCCCTCCCCTTCGCTGCGCGAAAGGGAGGGAGAAAATCTGCCCCCTCCCTTTGCCGCAGGCAAGGGGAGGGCCGGGGGGGGTGCTTTAGATGCTTAAGGATCAAACCCCAACAGCAACGGATCATGGTCCGAGCTGCGCCACGGCCCTGGCACATTACGGCCCTGGTAACCAACCTCATCGGCCTCATCGGCATTGATATGCCACTCGGCCGCGCCCTTCAGCCGCGCGGCCATGCCCGGGCTCAGCAAGGCGTGATCCAGTCGGCCAGTCATACCGTTGTAGACGTAGCTGTAAGGCTGCTGCACACCGGCAACCTTGAATGCGTCCTGCCAGCCATCGGCATTCAAGGTGCGGATCGGGTCTTCCATCGCATAGGCGTTGAAGTCGCCCAGCAGCACCGCATCACGGCTACCGGTACCGGTCGGGTCTTCCTGCAACCAGTTATGCAGCAGCTTGGCCGATTCCACGCGGGTGGCGTTCCAGCAGCCCTGGCCGTCATTGCGATCAGCGTTTTCGCCGCTCGCTTCCGAGCAGCCCTTGGACTTGAAGTGGTTGGCCACCACCACGAACGGCGTGCCCTTGCGCCCCATGCGGAAGGCCTGCGCCAGCGGCACGCGGCTGCGTTCACCAAACGGCTCGCGCTCCAGCACCGCCGGCTTGCCGACCGGGCTCACCCTTGAAGCGCGGTAGATGATGCCGACGCGGATCGGGTTGTCGCCCGGGCCCTTGCCAGCATCGACGAAGCGCCAGTCGCCATCCTTGCCCTGCGCGGCATTGAGCGCGCGCACCAGCTGATCGATTGCCGAGCCCGGGCCGTAGCCGTCGTTCTCCAACTCCATCAGCGCGGCAACGTCGGCATTGAGGCTGCCGATGGTGGTGATCAGCTTGGCCTGCTGCGCCGCCTGCTGTTCGGCGGTTTTGGCACCACGCAGGGTCGGATAGCCGCCGCCCTTGCCGTCGCCATTGAAGTAATTCTCCAGATTGAACGCAGCGATGCGCAGCCCGCCAGCCACCGTCGGTGGCTGCTGCGGACGCTCGGCGTCCACCACGACCGGGGCGGTCAGCTGCAGGCGATAGCCGCCATCGAAACGCTGGTCGACGATGCCCTGCACCTCGCGCAGCTGCGCACCGCTGCGCAGCAGCTGGTCCGGCGCCAGATACGGCACCGCGCCCGGATCGCGCTTGCCGCTGGCATCGTCCAGACGCAGGCGACGGCGGTTGTTGTCGGCAATCACCGCGGCTTGTTCGGGGCTGCCGGCGGCGGCCACTTCGCTGGGCTGCCATAGGCGGCCGCCGAAGGCAGCGGTCAGTTCGCCATAGCGTGAGAGCTGGTCCTGGCCAGCCACGGTCAGGCCAGTCGGAATGCGCACCTGCATGCCCTCCAATGCCTCCCAGTTGGCGGGGACATCGGTCAACACCAGCGGCGCCGGTACGGGCCGCGCTGCGGCCGGGCTGATGGTCTGCGCCTGCAGCGTGGTCAGGCCCTGCTCGCTCTTGCCGGCAGCCTGCTCCTCGACGGTGCCGGTGATGCGCAGCCACTGGCCGACCTGCACGGCCTGTTCCTTGGGCAGTCGCACGAACAAGCCATCGGAAGTGGCGGCATCACCATCACCTGCGTCCTGCACGAAGATGCCGCCCAAGCCATCGCGCATATCGGCGGTCACCGCGCCTTCGATGGTGACGGTCTTGCCCGCATACGGGCTGTGGTCGGTCGTGCCCTGCACGCTGCCGATCGGCAGTACGACAGACTTGGACGGGGCAGCCAGCGCCGCGCCGGAACAGGCGGCAGCCAAGGCCAGGGCAAGCAAGCTAGGGGTACAACGCATGGACGCACTCCGGGGAAGACGGAAACACAAAGCGCCGCCCTGGTGGGGCGGCGCCGGCTATTCTGCAGCAATCGGGTCTATTGCCAGCTGTGTGAGTCTGGCGGCTTTCTATTTCAGATTGGCCAGCATCCAGTCCACGGTGGCGTGGATCTGCTCCTCGCTGAGCCCGGCATTGCCGCCCTTGGGCGGCATGATGCCGCCATCCGGGCCGGTATAGCCCTCGATGGCGTGCTTGTAGAGGGTGTCCTTGCCCTGCGCCAGACGCTTGTCCCAGTGACTGTGGTCCAGGGTCGGCGCGTTGCCCACGCCGGTGGTGTGGCAGGCGGTGCACAGGCTGTCGAAGATGGTCTTGCCGTCCAGGGTGCCACCGTAGGCCCCGCTGGCTGCCGCAGCAGCTGCTGCTGCAGCGGCGGCTGCAGCCTGCGCCGACGCACCGGTAGCACCGGCGTACACCGCACCGATGGGTGCAATGCGTTGCTCGATGCGTTTGGTCGCGGTCGGCGACACTTCCTTGGGAATGACGTGCTGCAGGTAGGACGCGAAGATGATCAAGCCAATCGTGATGACGGCCAGGATGGCGATCACGATGGAAAAGCGTTTCAGGAACTCAAGGTCGTAATTCCGCACGTCTCATCACCCCGGGCGAGTTGTCGGTGGACCAGCAGCTGCTGGGCGAGTATAGACCAGCGTCCGCCCGCTCCCGCAATGCCCATGAACACGCGCACAAGTGCGGCAATGCAGCATCCCAAGGTGGTTACAGCACTCAGTGCGGCAGCGGCGCACCGGCTGCGCGCAGGCACAGCGCACTGATCGCAGCGACCAGATGTTCGCCATCGCGCAGGCCATCGCGGCTGGGCGCGGTCGGCCCGACCAGGGCTTCAGTGAAGGCACCGACGATGCAGGCCGCGCTGATCTCCAGATCCTGCGCCGGCAGCTCGCCAGCGCGCACGCCGTCTTCAAGGATGCGCTTGAACACGTCACCGAACAGCCGCCGGCAACGGATGCGCTCGGCCTCCACTTCCGGGTCGACCGGCTCGGCGATGAAGGCATAGGCCAGGCCCGGACCGGCCATGGCGCGGCGCACGAAAGAGGCCACCGCCAGCTGCAGCCGCTGCGGCGCCGGCAAGGGCTCATCGGCAATGGCGGCGAGGATCTCCAGCTCGTGCTCGACAGCGAAGGTCAGCACCTCCACGAACAGCTCCGCCTTGGACGGGAAATGCCGGTAGATCAGCCCGGTAGACACGCCCGCCTCGGCCGCCACCGCGGTGATCGGGGCATTGCGATAGCCGCCTGCGGCGACCAGCCGGCGGGCCGCCACCAGGATCCGCTCGCGGTTGCCCGCCAGCCGTTTTTCCATCAATTCCGAGCGCTTGTAAGCCATTTGTTGATTCTATGTTCAATTTTTGAATTTGTATTCACTTTTTACCCGGGAGCCGCTAGGCTGCGCGCAAACGCCCGTGCCGACGGCCTCCCCGTCCTCCCAACCCGGTGCGCCCCTTATCGCCAAGCAGTACCGGAGCCAGCCATGCACGTCCCCACCCTCAATTTTGATCTGGGCGAAGAAATCGACATGCTGCGCGAAAGCGTGGCGCAGTTTGCCGCCGCCCACATCGCGCCACTGGCCGCCGAAGCTGACGCCAGCAACCACTTCCCCAACCAGCTCTGGCGCCAGCTTGGCGAACAGGGCCTGCTGGGCATGACCGTGGAAGAAGAATACGGCGGCAGCGGCATGGGTTACCTGGCGCATGTGGTGGCGATGGAGGAAATCTCGCGCGCCTCCGGCGGCATCGGCCTGTCCTATGGCGCGCATTCCAACCTGTGCCTCAACCAGCTGCGCAAGAACGCCAGCGAAGCGCAGAAGCACAAGTACCTGCCCAAGCTGTGCAGCGGCGAACATGTCGGTGCTTTGGCGATGAGCGAGCCGGGTGCAGGCTCTGATGTGGTGTCGATGAAGCTGCGCGCCGATCTGCGCGGTGATCACTACGTGCTCAACGGCAACAAGATGTGGATCACCAATGGTCCCGATGCCGACGTGCTGATCGTCTATGCCAAGACCGACCCGGACGCCGGCTCGCGCGGCATCACCGCCTTCATCATCGAAAAGGGCATGAAGGGCTTCTCCACCGCGCAGAAGCTGGACAAGCTGGGCATGCGTTCGTCCAACACCTGCGAGCTGGTATTCCAGGATTGCGAAGTGCCGGTCGAGAACGTGCTGGGTGCTGTTGGTGGTGGCGTCAAGGTGTTGATGTCCGGCCTGGACTACGAGCGCGTGGTGTTGTCCGGCGGCCCGCTCGGCCTGATGTCGGCGGCGCTGGATGTTGTGCTGCCCTACGTGCATGAGCGCAAGCAGTTCGGCGAAGCGATCGGCACCTTCCAACTGATCCAGGCCAAGCTGGCCGACATGTATGTCGGCCTCAATGCCTGCCGCGCCTATGTGTACGCCGTGGCCAAGGCCTGCGACCAGGGCCGCACCACTCGCCAGGACGCGGCTGGCGCGATCCTGTATTCCGCCGAGAAGGCGACCTGGGCAGCCGGTGAAGCGATCCAGATTCTCGGCGGCAACGGATACATCAACGAGTACCCGGCCGGCCGCTTGTGGCGTGATGCCAAGTTGTACGAGATTGGTGCCGGCACTTCCGAGATCCGCCGCATGTTGATTGGGCGGGAGTTGTTCCAGAAGACCGCATGAAACCGCTTTAGCCCCTCTCCCTCCGGGAGAGGGGTTGGGGTGAGGGTCGGCGGCGAAGCCACTGCAGGAACAGATAGTTGCAGGCTTCGCACCTACCCTCATCCGCCCCTTCGGGGCACCTTCTCCCGAAGGGAGAAGGAGGATAAAAACCCAGGACATCGGCCATGACCGTACTCACCTCCCAGCTGCAACCCGGCAGTGACAGCTTCGAAGCCAATCGCGCCGCGATGCAGGCCCAGGTCGATGACCTGCGTGCCACGCTGGCAGCCACCGCGCGTGGAGGCAGCGATGCAGCCCGGGCCAAGCACAGTGCACGCGGCAAGCTTTTGGTGCGTGAACGCATCGATGCTCTGCTCGATCCCGGCAGCCCCTTCCTTGAGGTCGCGCCGCTGGCTGCGCACGGCATGTATGCCGATCCGGTGCCCGGCGCCGGCATGGTCGCCGGCATCGGCCGCGTGTCCGGGGTGGAATGCCTGATCGTTGCCAACGATGCCACGGTCAAGGGCGGCACCTATTACCCGGTGACAGTGAAGAAGCACCTGCGTGCGCAGGAAATCGCCCAGCAGAACCGTCTTCCCTGCATCTACCTGGTCGACTCCGGTGGCGCCTTCCTGCCGCTGCAGGATGAAGTCTTCCCCGACCGCGATCATTTCGGCCGTATCTTCTACAACCAGGCCAATCTCTCGGCACAGGGCATTCCGCAGATTGCCTGCGTGATGGGCAGCTGCACCGCCGGCGGCGCCTATGTGCCGGCGATGAGCGATGAGACCGTCATCGTCAAGGAACAGGGCACCATCTTCCTCGGCGGTCCGCCGCTGGTGAAAGCGGCAACCGGCGAAGTGGTCAGTGCCGAAGAACTGGGCGGTGCCGACGTGCACACGCGCATCTCCGGTGTTGCCGACCACATGGCCGACAACGACCTGCAGGCACTAGCACGGGTGCGCTCCATCGTCGCCAACTTGAACTGGCGCAAGCCGGATGCGGGCGTTGCCCTGCAAGCCAGCGAGGCGCCGCTGCTTGATGCACATGAGCTTTATGGCGTGATTCCCGCCGATACGCGCAAGCCCTACGATGTGCGCGAGGTGATCGCGCGCATCGTCGATGGCTCGCGTCTCGATGAGTTCAAGCCACGCTACGGCAACACGCTGGTCACCGGCTTCGCGCATGTGCACGGCCATCCGGTCGGCATCATCGCCAACAACGGCATCCTGTTCTCGGAGTCCGCACTGAAGGGTGCGCACTTCATCGAGCTGTGCTGCCAACGCAATATCCCGCTGCTGTTCCTGCAGAACATCACCGGCTTCATGGTCGGGCGCAAGTACGAGCATGGCGGCATCGCCAAGGACGGTGCGAAGCTCGTAATGGCGGTGGCCAATGCACGCGTGCCGAAGTACACGGTGGTGATCGGTGGTTCGTTCGGTGCCGGCAACTACGGCATGTGCGGGCGCGCGTATTCGCCGCACTTCCTGTGGATGTGGCCGAATGCGCGGATCGGGGTGATGGGCGGCGAGCAAGCGGCGAGCGTGTTGGCCACGGTCAAGCGTGATGGTATCGAGGCCAGGGGTGGGGCGTGGTCGGCTGAGGAAGAAGACAGCTTCAAGCAGCCGATCCGTGATCAGTTCGAGCAACAGGGTCATCCGTATTACGCGAGTGCGCGTTTGTGGGATGACGGGGTGATTGATCCGGCGGATACGCGGCGGGTGCTTGGATTGGCCTTGGCTGCCAGTCTCAATGCGCCGGTGCAGGACACGCGGTTTGGCGTGTTCCGGATGTGATGGCGCTATGCGGCTTATTGTACAAAGAGCGGTGGATCAAGGGCTTTCACTCCCCTTCGGGGAGCGAGTTACTTTTCTTTGCTTGTGCAAAGAAAAGCTAACCAAAAGAAGCGCCTGTTCAACAGCCGAATGGCTGGTCAAGCACACCCTGCCTCCGCGCCCAGCACGCTGCGCGTGCCGGGTCCACTCCACCGGTGGGATTTTTCGACACGACATCCCTGTCGTGGCGAAAAACGACGTGCATCCATGCACGCCGCCCTTCGGGTGTTTCCCACCGCCTCCGTCGCTGCGGAAGGGGCCCGGTGGAGCAAGAGCAAGTTCAAGAACAACAGCAACGGCGAAAGCCTTTGGCTCCTCCCCTGCCCGCGCGGCACATCGTGGATAAGACAATGTTCAACAAAATCCTGATCGCCAATCGTGGTGAAATCGCCTGTCGCGTTATTGCTACCTGCCGTCGTCTTGGCATCGCTACCGTCGCGGTGTATTCGGATGCCGATCGCAATGCGCGACATGTTCGCCTGGCGGACGAGGCAGTCCATATTGGTGCCGCGCCGGCGGCCGAGAGCTATCTGCGCGCCGAGGTCATTCTCGATGCTGCGCGGCGCAGCGGTGCGCAGGCCA
Source organism: Stenotrophomonas sp. STEN022 (assembly GCF_056760155.1). Lineage (NCBI taxonomy): Bacteria > Pseudomonadati > Pseudomonadota > Gammaproteobacteria > Lysobacterales > Lysobacteraceae > Stenotrophomonas > Stenotrophomonas sp. STEN022. Next base: position 21,290 of record NZ_JBRREG010000054.1, on the reverse strand, counting down.
TCCACCCGGGTTACGGCTTTCTCTCCGAGAACGCTGGCTTCGCGCGTGCCTGTGATGCTGCGGGTATCGTCTTCATCGGGCCGCCGGCCAGCGCCATCGATGCGATGGGCGACAAGAGTTCGGCCAAGGCGCTGATGCAGACTGCCAACGTGCCGCTGACGCCTGGCTATCACGGTGAGCGGCAGGAGCCGGCGTTTCTGCGAGCGCAAGCCGATGCGATTGGTTACCCGGTGCTGATCAAGGCCAGCGCCGGTGGTGGCGGCAAGGGCATGCGCAAGGTCGAGGCCAGTGCTGGCTTCGAGGCTGCCTTGGCCAGCTGCCAGCGTGAGGCGCAGGCGTCGTTCGGCAATGCACATGTGCTGGTGGAGAAATACGTCGAGCGTCCGCGCCACATCGAGATCCAGGTGTTCGGCGACAGCCATGGCAACGTGGTCTATCTGTTCGAGCGTGACTGCTCGGTGCAACGCCGCCACCAGAAGGTGCTGGAAGAAGCACCCGCGCCCGGCATGACCGCCGAACGCCGCACCGCGATGGGCAAGGCGGCTACCGATGCAGCACGCGCGGTAGGTTACGTCGGCGCCGGTACGGTGGAGTTCATCGCCGGGCCGGATGGCGATTTCTATTTCATGGAGATGAACACCCGCCTGCAGGTCGAGCACCCGGTCACCGAGCTGATCACCGGCACCGACCTGGTCGAATGGCAGCTGCGCGTGGCCGCAGGTCAGCCGCTGCCGAAGGCGCAGGAGCAACTGCAGATCCACGGCCATGCCATCGAGGCACGGCTATACGCTGAAGATGCCGACCGTGGCTTCCTGCCTTCCACCGGCACGCTGCGCCATCTGCGCCTGCCGCAGCCCAGCGCCAATGTGCGCGTGGACGCCGGTGTCGAGCAGGGCGATGCAATCACCCCGTACTACGATCCGATGATCGCCAAGCTGATCGTATGGGACGTGGACCGTGCCAGCGCCTTGCAGCGCATGCAGCAGGCCCTGGCCCAATGCCAGGTCGTCGGTGTGACCACCAATGCCGCCTTCCTGCGCCGACTGGTCCTGACCGACTCGTTCCGCAACGCCAATCTGGATACCGCGCTGATCGAACGCGAGCGCGAGGCACTGGATATCCATCACGTTGCTGCCAGTGACAATGACTGGGCGCTGGCGGCCGTGCTCGCTGTAGCCAACGATACGCCGCACGACAACGACGCATCCCCGTGGGCAATCGCCGACAGCTGGCGCCTTACCGGCCCCGCGGCACGCTTGGTGATGCTGGAACACCTGGAGCAGCGCAAGCAGCTGCAGGTGCGCGACAGCGCCAACGGCTGGCACGTGCAGGTCAGCGACGCATCCATCAGCGTGACCGGGAAAACCGACAGCACTGGCTACGCCGTGCAGCTGGGTGAACACCTGCAGCGCGGCCAGGCAATCCGCGAAGGCAATACGCTGTACGTGTTCGGCAGCGAACAGCAGCAGCGCTTCAACATCCACGACCCGGTCGCCGAAGCCGAAAACAGCAACGACCACGGCGGCAGCCTGCTGGCACCGATGCCCGGCCGCGTCGTCACCCTCCTGGTGCAGCCTGGCACCACTGTCAGCCGCGGTACGCCGCTACTGGTGATGGAAGCGATGAAGATGGAGCACACCCTGCAGGCGCCGGCCGACGGCACCGTACATGGCTTCCGCACCAAGGCCGGTGATCAGGTAGCTGATGGCGCGGTGCTGGTGGATTTCGAGGCGGGCTGATAAGCCGCCACCACTCCGCCAAGGTACTCACTATCAACCAGCGGATACCCGCTGCCAGATCCGGCACGCTGGATCCAACTCCACATTTTTCATCTCGTCAGAACGCCAGCCAAAACCACAGACAGCCAGTACGCCAAAGTCCATTGGGTCAAATCCCAACACCTTTTCCATCTCGACCTCGTTGACGGCTGCGGTTACAAACGCGCCAAGCCCCCGCGCAGTCGCTGCGGTATAGATCGCCTGCGAGACATGGCCTGCATCCAGCACAACCACCCGATAGGCCTTCATGTGCTTGCGGTACTTCCAGAAATTCCGCTGAAATCGGCAAACGAGTGTCACCATGACCGGGGCGTCTGCAAACCAATGCTGGCCAGCCACGAGTCGTTGCGAAAATCCATCAAGGTCATCTGGCTGCCCCGGCACAAGCGCCAACTCATGCGCCACCGCATGATAGTGATAGATCCCTGGTGCCAGCCCTTCGACATCGCGGGCGATGATGTAAGCCTCCAAGGGATGTAAGCCCCCACCTGAAGGAACATTTTTTTTCAGGAACCGAGCGTCATGCCCGCTTTCAACCACCGCCTGGGCCATCAGAACGCCCTGCAGCATTTCAGCGAGCGAACTCAAAGAGAGCGCGCGCGAACGGTCGAAGTTCCTACAGGTAACCCGCTGCACGGGCAACATACACGTAGCATCATCGCTCAGGCGCGGTAGTGCGACAGCACCGGGTTGTCTGAGCGGCGCCTCCGGCGGCGGTGCGCCAAGCTTACGCACAAGATCCTGCGCGGTAAGCATCTGATTGCTTTCCATCTCACCGACGCTATCTATTCCATCCCATCTGGAGTGCCGATAATGAATGGCTGATAGCGGCCACCAGTAGTTGTTGCGGATGTGACGGTCGGACTCGACTGCGCGACCGTCAGGCTCTTCATCCAACATCAACAACCCGAGTTCAACCAAGTGCGCTACCAGTGCACCGCGCCCTGGATCTTCCGGCATTGGCGCCCATTCCTCGGCACTGCTCTCAAGCAGCAGCATGCACGCTGGCGGTTCCATGGTGAATATCGTATCCAGATGCGCAGCATAGACGCGAATACGACGCTCGTACTCGATACCATCACCTCCGGATATCAGCGACTCCAGTGAGAACACTGTCTGCTCTTCGGGAAGAACAGCAACTGCATGACAACGACGATACTTCATTAAATACCTTCTTCCGCCTCTTGCGTCTTGCACAACTTCAGTCATCCGAGCACCACCGCGCGCCAGCCCCAAGCTTGATGGCGAACCCGATATTCCTGCAAGCTATTGCGACAAAGCAAATCACATCGGGCTACCCCATGGTGCCACCGGCCCAGGTCAGGCAACAGCTGCAAGGTTCCGTTCAAGCGCTGCATCAACGAAACAGAACGTTATCGAAATGCACTACCTGAGGTCAGAGAATCAACAATTCGATCTCTCGTACAAGAAGGCACTTCAACAGAGACAGGTTCTCTCGGCATTGAACATCGGCTTGCGGCGGCTGCCGCCTCTGGGCTAGTCAGCAACATGGCTTCCGATGGAGAACGCTGGAAAGTCTCGCGAAATTCCTTCTCGGAGGTCAACAGGTCCACCAGCTTCGTCGCATCAATCAAACCAAGCGGTGACTTCTCAATCATGACCGGATGTATGCTTGTTTTTCAGTCTCTTTTCCCTGCATGGAATGTCAATTCGTTCAACTCACATGGATCAACCGCTCATAGCGCGTGACATCCGCTCGAACACGGACACCAAGCAGACCTGATTCCGCTGCCAGGTGCCTGTCTAAAGTTAGCGTCCAGTCTGCCGCTACCAATCCATTGTAAATGTAAGCCCGCTGTCGTCCTTCTTTGTTATCTCACCATCAACCAAGGTCGCTCCATGACTTCCAATGAAAAGAGTCCGCTCTCACACCTCGACGCGATCAAGCTCCTGGACTTGTTGATCAACGACGAAGGTTTTCGTTTGCAGTTCGAACAGGATCCTGCAACCGCGCTACTTGAAGTCAGTGCTGAGGCTGCCGAGGCCGGAAAACTTTGCAAAGTACCTGGCCGCCTGGCATCGGCGGAAAAGCTTGCCTCGACAAAACTCCTTATTGCATCGGAGCTAACCGAGCGCGGACTGTTCTACCAACCCTACATGTTTGCGGCAGAGCCGAAATCACCGCAGATCTAATTTCACCGGCGCTGGTCGCAGGCATCCTGCGGCCAACGGCGTTCCAAGACTGTCCCTGACGTTCAGGGCCTGCAGTGGCGCCGATCCGATCCACTCGGCATAAGCGCGCCCGCGATGCTTTTGCATCCAGGATGCTTCACGCTGCTGCCCCTCCTTGTCCCCTGCATCGGCATATGCCTGGGCCAGCAAACTGTGCACCTGGAACAACTCTTCGCCGTTGACCAAGGGCTGAAGCCGCGCGACAGCCCCTGCCGCGTCACCAGACATCCTCAGCTGATTGATTTCGACCAGGTCAATCATTCGAAGCGCTGATGAATCGTTGGACTCTCGAGCAGCCCGCTTCAGCAGTGGCAGCCTCTCCGTGACATTGATACCGCTGCCCATTCGCTGGGCCGCATAGATGGCTGCGCCAGCAAGAAAGCGCCGTCCGGCAGCATCTCCGGCATCAAAATCACCACGTCCGTGCGCGACGCGATCAAGTATCCGTCCAACTTCCCGGTTTGAGGCACAGCTGCCTGCTGCAGCCTTGGTCACCAAATCGGCAACATGCATGAAATCACACATGAATGACGATCCAGGACAAGCCGCCGCTGCCGCTTCCGAAACGGACAACGCATCTGCATTCCTTCCTTGGTCCAACGCCAATGCAGCCGCATCCAACTTGAGTCCAGGATCCCCGGGTGGAAGCAACCGCAGCATCTCGTGCGCGCCATTTTTGTCTCCGCTGGCCGCCATCGCGGCCACCAGATAGCGACTCATGCCAGCAGCTGGAAGCGCATCCGGGTCACGTAGCAGCAGCAAGGCCGGATCGATCTGGTCCTGCGCCAAACGGATTCGGCCCAACAACCGCAGAACGCCACCCCGCTGTCCACTTTGAGGAACATCAGCCCTGGAGGCGAACTTCGCAGCTTCGGTATAGCGCCCCAACAACAGTGCCGCAGCCGCTGCGTTGACATTGGCACCCTGATGATCCGGATACAGCTCAGCCAGCACTGCCCATGCCTGGAATGCCTCACTACCACTTCCCGAAAGCAGGTCAGCGCTCCATGCATCCATATAGAGCGCCTCACGCGTAGTCAAACGACTACGAAACTCCGCCGCCGCCTCAAGCTCCTGGCGCGCATCTTCGTATCTACCGAGGTTGACCAGCGCACGCATCTTGCCAAGACGCGCCATGGCAAAGCCACCATCGACGCGCGTTGCCACATCAAAATACTGAATTGATTTCTCTGCCTCGCCGCTTGCATAGGCTGCTTGCGCGGCTGCATAGGCATGCAGTGCGTCAAGATTGGCCGTAGCCACCTTTGGCAGCGGAGCCGAGGACTTTTCCACGTCGGCAAGTGCCTCACCCAGCCGACCGCGCAGCTGCCCGATGACATCATCCATCGATTGCAACACCGTGGAGGTTCCGATACCACTGGAATGCACCGTATAGACGACCCTGCCGGACTCGGGTTCAACCACATCCACCGACACCTGCAGCTTTCCGCTCGACTCGCGCACCACCGGTATCAGCACTGCACGCGCGCCCTCACGCACCGCAATGCCGGATGCCGTCGCTCGATCAATAGCACTGCCCTCGGGCAGCAGCATCCGGGTCAAGGTATCGCGCGCCTTGAGCTCGCTCAGGATGTTCACATAGCGCGACTGCTCCAAGCCGATACGGAACGCACGATTCAAGCCGTCACCCAGGAGCTGGTTATCGGTCAGATTGTTGACGTCCCCTATCACCACCCAATCCCGCTCGGCGAAAGCGATGGCTGGCTCCGGACGCACCAATACCCAAGCCACGGTGCCCACGGCGACCACCAGCAATAACTCGGCGACCAACGCCGCCGGTCGCCGCCATAGCGGCAGGCGCCGCCACGCTTTGTTGGAGCGCGCCGGCATGCGCAATGGAGCACTGCCCGTTGCGCCCACTTCAAAAACTTCCTGTGGCGTTGGCAGCCCCTTGAAGTACCAGCGACCGTGTGACTTCCATTGCAGATTCGCACCGCGTTCGCCCAGCTCACGCTGGTTTGGCCGCAACAGCGCTTCGGCCACTGACGACAACAGAATCTGATTCGGTCGTGCCAACGCCATCAAGCGGGCCGCGGTGGGCTTGGCCACGCCTTCCACATCCACTGGCTTGGCGCCAGCAGCAACCGCATCATCATCGTTGCGCCAGAACAGCACGTCGCCTACATGGATGCCGATCCGTGCCTGTAGCGGCAGCTTGCGCTCCTTGCCGATCTCGGCCAACGCATCCAGGTAGTCCAACGCAAAACCCAAGCCTTGGGCAGGCACGTCGAACAGCAGAAACATGCCATCGGAACGGTCGATGAGCCGACCTTTCCAACGCTGCAACAGCTGCAGTGCACGCACGTCCAAGGTGCGGAACAGCTCAGCGGCTGCCGCGTCGCCAATGCGCGCCGTCAGCGCCACCGAATCACAAAGGTCGGTAAGCACCAGCGTCTTGAGCTGGCGATCGGACGAGAGCGCGTCGGTCTCGCTGGTCATGCGTTATGCCGCGCTAGTCGTGGTCACCGGACTGCTCCAGGAACCACTGCGCGCGATTGCCGCCTTCGCGCTTTGCAAGGTACAGCGCTTGATCAGCGCGCGAATAGGCGTCGTTCCAATGGTGCTCCTCATCGATCAACACCATTCCTACACTCAACGAGCAAGCACCGACCGCCGCGCCGGGATAGGCGATCAAGTGGCGCACGGCTTCCAGCACGAATTCGGCGGTACGCGGCAAGCTCTGCGCATCGGCTTCCATGAACAGCACGCAGAACTCATCGCCACCCAGACGGCAGGCGATATCGTCCTTGCCGGTCACCGATGCAAGAATGCGGCCGAAGCACTGCAGGGCGTGATCACCAGCAAGGTGACCGAAAGAGTCGTTCAGCCCCTTGAAGTCATCGCAGTCCAGCAGCAGCAGCCCCTTCGGGCGATGGCCGGAGCGATGTGACTTCTGCAGGTAGGCAGTGAGCGCACGGCGGTTGCTGAGCCCGGTCAGGTCATCGCTGTAGACCAACTCGCGGGTGTGGTGCAGCTCGTGGTTGGCGCTGTACAGATTGCCCAATGCGGTTTCCAGCTCGTGGTTACGACGGCTGAGCTGGGCAATCAGGCGTTGTTCGCTGGAGACCACCCGCGACAGGGTGCGGCGCAGGAAGAACACCACCATCGCCGGGTCCTGGTCGATCAGGCGATGGAAGTTGGCATGGGTGATTTCCAACAACACGCTGTCGCAGTTGGCGCGTGCATCGCAGGAGCGCGGGTGACGCTCGATCAACAGCCCGAGTTCGCCAAAGAAGTCGTTGCTGCCCATGGGTTTTGGCGCCAGACCGGCACCAAAGTCCAGGCTGATTGTGCCGCTGACAATGATGAACATCGAGCTGCCCAGATCGCCACGGCGGAACAGCACCTGGTCGGCCTGCAGCGCACGACGAACGCCGTACTGGGCAAACAGTGCAAATTCCACCGGTGACAATTGCGCACGCAACACCGCGCTTCCCGCCGACGTAGCGACGGAAAGTTCAGACTCCAGTGCCAAACCCCCTGTTCCCATGCCGCTCATTCCATGCCTCATGGACTGCTCGCCCATGTGAGACGAGTAATCTCGCGAGCCTATCACCAAAATTATCGGTTTTGTGATCCCCCACACCGTTTGATGCTGGATCAAGCCAAAAAAAAGAAGGGGCTCGTAAGAGCCCCTTTGAAACGACCTGGCCAGCGCCCTCAGGCAGCGACTTCAGTCTGGAACTGCTCTTCCTCGGTGGAACCGGTCAGCGCGGTCACGCTGGAGGCGCCGCCCTGGATCACCGTGGTCACATCGTCGAAGTAACCAGCACCCACCTCCTGCTGGTGCGAGACGAAGGTATAACCCTTGTCGCGGGCGGCGAACTCCGGTTCCTGCACCTGCTCCACATAGTGGCGCATGCCTTCGCCACGGGCGTAATCGTGGGCGAATTTGAAGGTGTTGAACCAGTTGATGTGGATGCCGGCCAGGGTGATGAACTGGTACTTGTAGCCCAGCGCGGCCAGCTCGTCCTGGAACCTGGCGATGGTCTTGTCGTCCAGGTTCTTCTTCCAGTTGAACGAGGGCGAGCAGTTGTAGGACAGCAGCTTGCCGGGGCTGGCGGCATGCACCGCCTGGGCGAACTCGCGGGCGAAGCCCAGGTCCGGGGTGCCGGTCTCGCACCACACCAGGTCGGCGTGCGGGGCGTAGGCCACACCGCGGCTGATCGCCTGTTCCAGGCCGTTTTTCACCCGGTAGAAGCCCTCGGCGGTGCGCTGGCCGGTGACGAACGGCGCGTCATTGGGGTCGAAGTCGCTGGTCAGCAGGTTGGCGGCTTCGGCATCGGTGCGGGCCAGCACGATGGTCGGCACACCCAGCACGTCCGCCGCCAGGCGCGCGGCCGACAACTTCTGGATCGCCTCCTGGGTCGGCACCAACACCTTGCCGCCCATGTGGCCGCACTTCTTCACCGCCGCCAGCTGGTCCTCGAAATGCACCGCGGCGGCGCCGGCGACGATCATGTTCTTCATCAACTCGTAGGCGTTCAACACGCCACCGAATCCGGCCTCGCCATCGGCGACGATGGGCAGGAAGAAGTCGATCGCATCCTCGGCCTTGACCTTGCCGTCGATGATGTTCTTCCACTGGATTTCGTCGGCGCGCTGGAAGGTGTTGTTGATGCGGCGGACCATGGTCGGCACCGAATCGTAGGCGTACAGCGACTGGTCCGGGTACATGGTTTCGGAGGTATTGCCGTCGGCGGCCACCTGCCAGCCGGACAGGTACACCGCTTCCAAGCCGGCCTTGGCCTGCTGCATGGCCTGGCCGGCGCTGATCGCACCAAAGGCGTTGACGTAGCCCTTCTTCGAGCCGCCATTGACCAGTTCCCACAGGCGCTGGGCGCCGCGCTTGGCCAGGGTGTACTCCGGCTGCACGCTGCCACGCAGGCGCACCACGTCGGCAGCGCTGTAGGTGCGCTTCAAACCTTTCCAACGCGGGTTGGTATCCCAGTCCTGCTGCAGGGCGGCGATCTGTTGCTGGTAGCTGCTCATCGTGTCGTCCTCAAAAAAGTGGTGCGTACGTAAGGGGAAGGGTCAATCGATCTGCCGGTAGGCAGGCAAGGTCAGGAAGTCGGTCAGCTCGTCGGCGCGGCTGAGCTGGTCGAGCAGGCCGATGGCCTGGGTGATACGGCTGCCTCCGGGCAGTGCGGAGGTGTCGCCAAGGCGCGCCGGCAAGGCGCGCAGGGCGCTGGCCAGCAGCGCGAAATCAATCGCGGTGCCGTCGTCCAGATGCTGGTTGCCGGCATGCAGCCACTGCCAGATCTGGCTACGACTGATCTCGGCGGTGGCGGCGTCTTCCATCAGGTTGTGGATGGGCACGCAGCCGTTACCATCCAGCCAGGCGGCCAGGTAACGCACGCAGACTTCGACGTTGTTCTCGAAGCCCGCACGGGTAACGGTGCCGCTGCACGGTGCGATCAGTTCATCGCGGTTGGCCTGCACGTCGCGGCGCAGCACGTGGTGCTGGTTGGGACCGGACATGTGCTCGTCGAAGATGGCGCGCGCCACCGGGATCAGCGCCGGGTGCGCCACCCAGGTGCCATCGTGGCCGGCGGTGACTTCGCGCAGCTTATCGGCGCGCACCCGTGCCATCGCCTGCTCGTTGGCGGCGGCATCGTTGTTGATCGGAATCTGTGCGGCCATGCCGCCCATCGCATGCGCGCCACGGCGATGACAGGTCTTGATCAGCAATTCCGAGTAGGCCTTCAGGAACGGCTGGGTCATCGTCACCTGACCACGCTCGGGCAGCACCTTGTCGGCGTGGCGGCGGAAGGTTTTCAGATAGGAAAAGATGTAGTCCCAGCGGCCGCAGTTCAGGCCGACGATGCGGTCGCGCAGCGCGTACAGGATCTCGTCCATCTCGAACACCGCCGGCAGCGTCTCGATCAGCACGGTGACCTTGATCTGCCCATGCGGCAGGCCAAGCATGCCTTCGATGTGCGACAGCGCGGTCTCCCACAGCGCCGCCTCTTCCATTGACTGCAGCTTGGGCAGGTAGAAATAGGGGCCGCGGTCCTTGTCCATCAGGGTCTGCGCGTTGTGGAAGGCGAACAGGGCCGCATCGAACAGGCCGCCGGCAATCGGCTGGCCGTCGATCAACACGTGCTTCTCGTCCAGGTGCCAGCCGCGCGGGCGCACGATCAGCACCGCCTGCTCGTCGAACGGGCGCAGCGTGTAGTGCTTGCCCGGACCCTTGGCGGTGGCCGGCGCGGTGAAGTCCAGATCGCCGCGCACCGCCGCCTTCATCGTCTGCTGGCCGGCCAGCACATTGCGCCAGGTCGGCGAGGTCGAATCCTCGAAGTCGGCCATGAACACCTTGGCACCGGAGTTCAGCGCATTGATGACCATCTTCGGGTCGGTCGGACCGGTGATCTCGACACGGCGGTCCTGCAGCGCGGCCGGGATCGGCGCCACGCTCCAGTCCTCCTCGCGGATGGCACGGGTGTCGGCGCGGAAATCCGGCAGGCCACCCTGGTCGAAGAAGGCCTGGCGCTCGCGGCGGGCCACCAGCCGCGCCTGCCGGCCCGGCTCGACCGCACGGTGCAGCGATACGAGCAGGCCCAGCACGCCGGCCGGCAGCAGCGCGGACTGGCCGGCCAGCTGGGTGGTCAGGGTGATGCCCGGGGTCGGGCGGGGGGCGGACTGCTGGGCAACGACTGCGTGGGCGACGGCGGACATCGGAGGTTCCTGCGTATGTCGGGGACTCCAACGTGCCGCCGCAGGGAGGTATTTAACAAAACAGTTTTTGCAATGTTATCTATAAGTTGTGCTAATACTGACTTCAAGATGCCCACCAAGCCACCCGTAACCCCGCGTTTTTCCTACAAGTCTGATCGGCTCAAGCCGCTGCGGGCATTCCTGCAGACGGTGCGCCTGGGCTCGGTTTCGCGTGCTTCGGAAGCGCTTTTTGTCAGCCAACCGGCGGTGAGCCTGCAGCTGCAGGCGCTGGAACGGGAGTTGGGAGTCGTGCTGTTCGAGCGCAGCGGGCGCCGGCTGGTGCCTACCCGCGAAGGCCAGCTGCTGTACGACATGGCGCAGCCGCTGGTGGAAAGCCTGGACGGCCTGCTGCCGCGTTTCCGCGAGAAGGTCAGCGGATTGGATGCGGGCGAGCTGAATATCGCCGCAAATTCTTCGACCATCCTGTATCTCCTGCCAAAGATCGTCGAAAACTTTCGTCAGCAGCACCCGGATGTGCGCCTGACCCTGCACAACGCGATCAGTGCCGACGGCACCGACCTGCTGCGCAGCGACGCCGCCGACCTGGCCATCGGCTCGATGATGGATGTGCCGGCCGACCTCAGCTACGCCCCGGTCTACCGTTTCGAGCAGGTGCTGATCACCCCGCCCGACCACCCGCTGGCGAAGAAAAAGAACCTGACGCTGGAAGACCTGTCGCCGTGGCCGCTGATCCTGCCGCCGCGCCGGCAGATCACCTGGCGACTGGTCGACCTGGTGTTCCAGCAGCACCGCGTGCCCTACACGGTGGCGCTGGAAGTGGGCGGCTGGGAGGTGATCAAGCAGTACGTGGCAATGGGCATGGGCATCAGCATCGTCACTGCCCTGTGCCTGAACGACAGCGACCGCGACAAGCTGGCGACGCGGGCGATGAGCGATTACTTCCCCTCGCGCAGCTACGGCGTGGTGGTGCGGCGAGGCAAGGTGTTGTCGCCACAGGCCAGGGCGTTTGTGGAGTTGATCCAGCCGGATCTGTTTGCACCGCGGCAGTACGACGATACGGGGCATTCGGAGCGGTAGGGTTTGTGCTTGTCTGCTTTGGGCTTTGGGCTTTGGGCTTTGGGCTTTGGCTTTGGCTTTGGCTTCGCTTTTCCGCCGTCATTCCCGCGCAGGCGGGGCTTTCAACCAACGTATGTTGGGTCATCGCTCTTGCCTTTGCTCTTGCCTTTGCTCTTGCCTTTGCTCTTGCCTTTGCTCCGGCCTTTGCTCCTACCCGGCACACCACGTAAAGAGCGATTCCCGCCTGCGCGGGAATGACAAGCCAGCTAGAAGCTTGCCCTCACCCCAACCCCTCTCCCGCAAGCGGGAGAGGGGCTTGAGCAAAAGCTTGACCAGGCGCTTCGCGCCTCAGCAATCACAGCCCTTCCAACCCGGCTGCTTGCTGGTCTGACCGATGCCCGGATTGAAGGTATTACTCGGGTCCAGCTGCTGGTAGAACTGCGCCAGCGCCGGCTTGGCCGGATACAGGTGGCCGACGTTGTGTTCGGCCGGGTACTCGGCGCCGCGCTCGTCCAGCAGTTTCCACATGGCATGTTCGATCGCCATCGGGTCTTCACCCTTGCGCGCGATGTAGTCCTGGTGGAACACATGGCACAGGAAGTGGCCGTAATAGAGCTTGTGCAACAAGCGCGCATCCAGTTCAGCCGGCAGCTGTTCGAACCAGTCGCGGTCGTCGCGGCGCAGGGCGATATCCAAAGCTACGATGTCCTCAACCTGCGCACGATGCACTTCGCGATAGCGCACCGCCGCGCCGGCCACTGCGAACCGGTGCAGGAAGGCCTTGCGGCCTTCGTCCGGTGTGCAGTGGAAATAGCCGCCCTCGTGCCCGGCGAAGAAACCACGCAACCAGCTCTCCGTCGCCTCCGCATCCTGTACGGAAACCTTGACCAGCAAGTGGTGCTCATAGCGCTGGCGGAACTCGCCCATGCGCTTGGGCAGATGCGAAGGCAGCAACCCGGTCAGCAACTGCATCGCGTGATCAGTCACGCCACGCAGGCCCAGTCGCTCGAACCAGCCATCAACCCGGCTCTTCAAGGCGAATGCGGCCGGTACCCGTGCCGTGCCCAGCTTGTCGATCAGCAGGAAAGTGTCCTTGCCGTAACGCTCACCGATGTCATAGGCGACGCGATGGATGTACTCGCCGGAAATCGGCAGGCGCTCGAAGCCGGTCAACAGCTGGCGGCGGATCGCGGTAAGGCTTTCGGTGCTGTTGCTGCCGATATAGAACACCTCGGCCGCTTCCTTGGCGAAGGTGTCCAGGCGCACCGCGAATACGGCCAGCTTGCCAGCCGAACCCGCGGCTTCGTAATGACGGCTGGGGTCGGCGTTGAAACGCGCAGGCGTTGCCGCGTCCACCTGCCGTACCTGCTCGGCATAGCGCGGATCGGAGCCGGCGCGCTCACCATCAACGCGCACATCGGCGGGCCGGTAGTCGCCGGCCTGCAAGCGCTGCAGGATTTCTTCCGGCGTGTCGCCCAGGGCAATGCCAAGATGGTTCACCAGTTGCAGGTGGCCTTCGCCATCCACCTGCGCGTACAACGCCATCTCGGTGTAGGCCGGACCACGCCGCACCAGCGAGCCACCGGAGTTGTTGCAGACACCGCCCAGCACCGAGGCACCGATGCACGAGGAACCGATCACCGAATGCGGCTCGCGCCCGAGCGGTGCCAAGGTCTGTTCGAGTCGGTCCAAGGTAGCGCCGGGCAGGCACAGCACCTGCCGCCCTTCATCGAGCAACTGCACGCCGGTCAGCCGCAGCGTGCTGATCAGCACGATCGGCCGACCATAGTCATTGCCATCCGGCGTCGAGCCACCGGTCAAACCGGTATTGGCCGCCTGCAGGATGATCGCCGCCCCGCCCTGCACCGCTGCCTGCAGGGCGCGCCACATCTCCAGCAAGCTTCCAGGACGCACCACCGCCAGCACGGCGCCATCGCCGAAACGGTAGCCCTTGCGGAAGCGCCGCGTGGCCTTGTCACCGGTCAGTACATGGGCATCACCAACGGCTGTGCGCAGCTGCGCCAGCAGTGCTTCGTTCGCACTCATGCCAGGTTGACCAGCGAATCGCGGCCGATATCGGCAATGCGACGTGCACCGGTCAGCGTCATTGCCACGCGCATTTCCTTGGCAATCAGGTCCAGCAGATTGGCCACGCCAGCCTCGCCCTGTGCGGCAAGCGCGTAGACGAAGGCACGGCCGAGCAGCACGCTGTCCGCGCCGAGTGCAAGCATGCGCACCACGTCCAGGCCGGTGCGGATGCCGGAGTCGGCGAGAATCTTAAGGTCGCCCTGTACCGCGTCTGCAATCACTGGCAGCGCACGCGCCGTGGACAACACACCATCCAGCTGGCGACCGCCGTGATTGGAAACCACGATGCCGTCTGCGCCAAAGCGCACCGCATCGCGCGCGTCATCCGGATCGAGTATGCCCTTGATCACCATCGGGCCTTTCCAGAACTCGCGGATCCATTCCAGGTCCTTCCACGAAATCGACGGGTCGAAGTTGTTGCCCAGCCAACCGATGTAATCCTCCAGCCCGGTCGGGCTGCCACGATAGGCGGAGATGTTGCCCAGGTCATGCGGACGGCCAAACAGGCCAACGTCCCAAGCCCAGCGCGGATGCGTCATGGCCTGGCCGATGCGGCGCATGCCGGCATTCGGACCGCTCATGCCCGAGTGCGCATCGCGGTAGCGCGCGCCCGGCACCGGCATGTCGACGGTGAACACCAGCGTGGTGACGCCGGCGGCCTGCGCGCGCTCCAATGCGTTGCGCATGAAGCCGCGGTCGCGCAGCACGTACAGCTGGAACCACATCGGTCGTTTGATCGCTGGCGCCACTTCCTCGATCGGACACACCGACACCGTCGACAGCGTGAACGGAATGCCGCGACTGTCCGCCGCACGCGCCGCCTGCACTTCACCGCGGCGCGCATACATGCCGGTCAGGCCGACCGGTGCCAGCGCAACCGGCATTGCCAGTTTTTCGCCGAACAACTCGGTTTCCAGGCTGAGCTCGGACATGTCGCGCAGGATGCGCTGGCGCAGCGCGATGTCGGACAGGTCGGAAACATTACGTTTGAGCGTGTGTTCGGCATACGCGCCGCCATCGATGTAGTGGAACAGGAACGGCGGCAGACGACGCTGCGCGGCCGCACGGTAATCGGTGGAGGCGGAGATGATCATGGGTCAACCGTGGGGAGAAGGAAGCCGCGAAGCACGGGCACGCCGTGCCTCGTCTTCATCGAGCGTGCGCAGTGTCGTGTGCACGAACTCAAGATGGGCATGCGCTGCGGCACGCGCACGCTCGGGGTCGCCGGCCAGTACCGCATCCATCATTTCGCGGTGCTGGTCGGACAAGGGGGAAAACGTCGTCGATGCGGTGTAGAGCTTTTCGCGGCTCTGCGAGATATTGGTCTGCAGCAGCTCGAACAGGCCGCGCATCACCTGCAACAGCACCAGATTGTGCGAGGCCTCTGCGATGGACAGATGGAAGGCGGCATCGGCACGCGCTTCGCCGGCCGGATCGTCCTTGCCATGTGCGTCCATCATGGTCTGGAAGGCCTGCGCGATACGCGCACGGTCGTCGTCGGTAGCCCGCAATGCTGCATGCCAGGCGGTTGCACCTTCCAGCGCGTGGCGGATTTCCAACACGTCGAAGCGGTATTCCGGGTCGCCCTGGAACAGCGGCAGATACGGCACCAGCGGCTCATCCAGTGCCTGCCGCGCACGTGCGGCCGGCTCGGCCACATAGGTGCCGCCACCAACCCGCGCCACCAGCAGGCCCTGGCTGCCCAGCTGGGCAATCGCCTCGCGCAGCGCCGTGCGCGAGACCCCGAGCTGCACCGCCAGTGCGCGCTCGGAAGGCAGCCGGTCACCCGGCTGCAGCTGTTGTTCGTCCACCAGCACGCGCAGCTGCGCGGCCACCTTGTCGGAAATACGTTGCGTACTCATGCCGACATTGTGGCCCGAAGCTGCACTGCGTTGGCGGATGCGCGCGGCCATGGCTCAGGGAATCATCCAGGTCAGCCAATAGGCCTGCGCGGTGGTGATCAGGCCGACCATCACGGTGAAGATCAGGCTGTGCTTGACGGTGAAGCGGAACAGGTCCGATTCCTTGCCGACCAGGCCCACCGCCGCACAGGCAATGGCGATGGACTGCGGCGAGATCATCTTGCCGGTGACGCCGCCGGTGGTATTGGCCGCAACCAGCAACACCTCGGACACACCGATCTGCTGCGCGGTGGTCGCCTGCAAGGCGGAGAACAAGGCATTGGACGAGGTGTCCGAACCGGTCAGGAACACGCCCAGCCAGCCGAGGAAGGGCGAGAAGAAAGTGAATGCCTTGCCGGTATGCGCAAGTGCCAAGGCCAATGTTGCCGACAAGCCGGAGTAATTGGCGATGAAGGCGAAGGCCAGCACCATGCCGATCGAATAGATCGGCATCTTCAGTTCATTGACGGTCTCACCAAAGGTGCGCACCGCCGCACGTACCGGCATGCGCAGGTAGATGATCGCAATCACCGCCGCCAGCATGATCGCGGTGCCGGTGGCCGAGATGGCATCAAACTTGTACACGGCCTCGTAGGCGGTGGGCGCGTTCACGATCGGCGGCATCTTCTGCACCAGCTGGTCCAGGCCCGGTACCGGCACCTTCAGCACCCAGCTCTCCATCGGGCCACCGGCAGCGAACAAGGCCTTGAACGGCTTGATGCTCCACAGCGTGACCATCGCGGTGAGGATCAGGAACGGCGACCACGCCTTGGTGATCTGGCCGGCGCTGTAACGTGGTGCGGCCGATGCCTGCGCGGCAGCGTCAGCACTGGCTTCGGTTTCAAAGCGGAAGATGTGCTTGGGCTGCCAGCGGCGCAGGAACAGTGTCAGGCACACCAACGATGCCAGCGAGGCAGTGATGTCCGGCAGCTCCGGGCCAATGAAGTTGGAGGTCAGGTATTGCGCGATGGCGAAGGAACCACCGGCAATCAGCACCGCCGGCCAGGTTTCCTTGATGCCGCGCCAGCCATCCATGATGGCCATGATCCAGAACAGCACGATGATGGTCAGGAACGGCAACTGGCGGCCGGCCATCTGCCCGATCTCGAACGCATCCAGACCGGTGACCTGGCCGGCGACGATGATCGGAATGCCCATCGCACCGAAGGCCACCGGCGCGGTGTTGACGATCAGGCACAGGCCGGCGGCATACAGCGGCTTGAAGCCCAGCCCGACCAGCAGCGCGGCGGTGATCGCCACCGGTGCGCCAAAACCTGCGGCACCTTCGAGGAAGGCGCCGAAGGCGAAGCCGACCATCAGCATCTGCAGGCGCTGGTCTTCGGTCACCGACAGGATCGACGCGCGGATGATCGCGAACTGGCCGGTCTTGACCGACACCTTGTACAGGAACACCGCGCCGATGATGATCCAGGCAATCGGCCACAGCCCGTACAGGAAGCCGAAACCGGCTGCGCCCAATGCCTGCGAAACCGGCATGCGATAGAACAGCAATGCAACCGCCAACGCGATGGCGACGGTGATGGTGCCGGCCAGCCAGCCCTTCATGCGCAGCACGGCCAAGGCAACGAAGAAGAAAGTGATCGGCAACAGCGCGATCAGGCTGGACAGCCAGAGGTTGCCAGCGGGGTCGTACAGTTGTTCCCAGGGCTGCATGCAGGTTCTCGTCAGAGGCGAAAGGCGGCCCACCCGCAGGTGGCGTGGCGGTGGTCGCGAATATTGGTATTACCAATATTCAATCTGTCTGACCAACGAACCGCGATTGAATCGCCGTTTTCGCGGAGATCCTATTAGACCATAGGGTTAGTGAAGATAATTGGTCGTACCAATTCTCGGATTTTATAGGAGCGGCGTAAGCCGCGAAGCCGATATCAGTACAGCCCCCATCCACTTGCCACTGCATCCATGCAGCTTGCCGGCACCGTCAGCTTCACGGCTTACGCCGCCCCTACAAAAAAAGCCAAAAACGAAGGCAAAAAAACGGCACGTCTCCGTGCCGGTTTTTCTTCTTAGCCATCGCCGCTTACAACCGCCGCCACTCCGGTCCTTCCCCGCGTCGCCAATACACCGCCACCGCCTTGCCATAGACCGTATCGGCATCCACCAAACCGAAGAAGCGACCATCAAAACTGTTGCCGCGATGGTCACCCACCACCAGCAGCTTGCCGGCCGGAATGGTGATGCCGTTGATATCCGGGCCGCCGCCATCTTCCAGATCCAGCTGTACCTGCTTATCACCGAACAACTCAAGCGCAACGGCCTGGCGCAGCGGCTGCTCGTTGATGGACAGATAGCCGTCGTGCAGCTGCACACGGTCTCCAGCCACGGCGACCACCCGCTTGATCAGGCGCGTGCCATCAGCCGGCGAATCAAATATCGCCACATCACCACGCTGTGGCTGCTGCCCGGCCAGCAGCTGCACATCGGTGAAGGGCAGGCGCAGGCCATACGCACGCATATCCACCACCACCCGGTCTCCTGGCTGCAGGGTTGGCTGCATCGAGCCGCTGGGCACCTGATAGTGATTGGCCAGGCTGTCGCGTGCAGCAAACAGCAGCAGCAACATCACCGCCAAGGGCAGGGCTTCGCGACGCATCCACTGCAAGACGGGATGGGGCGATGCAACGGACGCGGTCTCATTCATGGCGGATCATCAGTTCCGGGGTCAATCCGAACTGACCGCCAAGGCCGGGCGAAGTTCCCCAAGCCCCCCCGAACACGAGGCGGGCGCTTTGCTACGCAGACTTTACGCCGCCGCGCCCACCTACCATGGCGATTTGATGCCGCAGCGGCGCATCGTGGCACCACCGCGCCGCATGGCGCTTGAACGTGGTGCTACATGAGCGTTTTACTGATCCGGCATATCCGTAACCCAGCAGTGCCGGATGCGTCCCTTCTGCCTGCACAACTCGCCGGACAACCGCTGCAATGCCTGTACTGCGGCTCGTTGCCGGCGCTGGCCCAGTGTCTGCACAACGCGCGCCAGCAGGCACCGGACTGGGTGCTGATTGAAAATAGCGCCACTGACGATGCGCAATGGGCGCTGCACGGCCGCAGCGTGTGCAACGCACTGGACGCCCTGCCGACGCCGTATATCGAAATCGCCAGCAATGATGCCGATACGCTGGAGACCCATCTGCATCCGCACCACGCCGCAACCGCGGTGGTGGTCTGCAGTACTGGCACCGACGAGGCGCGGCATCTGTCGCTGGCCATTGCCACGCGCCTGCTCAGCAACGGACAAGGTGGTTGAGCCATGGCGATCTTCATCGTGCGTGGGCCCGATGCCTGTGATGCACTCCTGCAGGCTGCTGTGCCGCTGCCAAGCCCGGTCATGAATGCTTTGGTGCATCGCGCACTCGATGTCGGCATCAGCGTGGCGCAACGCAACTGCCGCTCCGAGCAGGAGCTGTTGGACTCGCTATGCGCTGCCGACCACAACCCGGACGACGTGATCCTGCTCGCACCGGCAGCCTGCGTGCAAAGCGCTCGCCTGCAACGGTTGCTTCCGCGCCTGCGCAATGCCTACGTGGAAGTTCACGAGGACGCCAGCGACGCACCACAGTCCTGCCTGCCGGAGCATCTTGGCCGCCGTCTTGGCATCGCCCAGGGCTACTGTGCGCAAAGCTATGTGCTGGCCTTGGAACTGGCGCTGGAGCACCTGTGCTGCAGCGATGTCGGTGATCGCGTGCATGTAGGCACCTGAGATGGATGCGCATCGTTACATCGTCGGCTATGAGATCTATCTAGATGGCCGCCCGTTCTGGTGGGGGCATCTGGCACTGCGGCTGGATGAAGGCGATCCGATGCTGTTGCAGCCGCAGGCGCTGCTGGACCATGTGTGCGCGATAGCGGCAAAGCGACATGATGTGGCTGCGGCGCAGGTGCGGTTGAAGATGATCAGTCGTTTGTAGCGAACAACGGTCCTTTCTACCGGCTTCGCGGCTTGCGCCGCTCCTGCAATTGCTTGGAAAGCCCTTTGCCGAGCATGGCTCGGCACTACCTGCTGACGTCTGGCCCGCTTCCGCAGTTCGGCCTCGCCAAATACACTCGGCCTGCCATCATTGAACTGCAGGTCTTCGACTCCACATGTCTCTACTCAACGGTTTCACGCTGGGCCGGGAATTCGATATCGAAACGGATTTGGTGCAGGCATGTTCGGAAGCGCCCAACCACATCCTGGAACAGCTGGTTTTCAGCTCGGAACTGGACTTCGAACCCTGCCGTGAGCGACTGGAGAGGGTGCTCTCGCTTCGTTACGGGCCATCTGCAGCGCCCATCTTGAGCGTAAACGGAGAAGTTTCCGTGGCCTGCTATACCTTCGCCAAGGACGCAACACGGGTCACCGCGCAGATCTCCTGCGAAGGGCCGAACTACCGCTGCCATGGCTTCGTCCATGCCACCACCCGCTGGCTGCCGGATTCCAGTTCGTGATTCGCTATCATCGGCTCGCGGGCGTGTACACGCCAACCTGGAACACGCATTCGATTCCCAAGGACGATCCCTGACATGAATAGTCATTCCATGCTGCTGTGCTTGCTGCTTGCCGTTACACCGGCTGCGGCGGCGGATACCCAGGATGAAGCAGCCACATTGGCCATCGTCACTGCCGGTAATTGGCAGTCAGGGCAACAGCAAGGGATTTATCGGGTGCGCCTGGAGAATGTTGGCTTCGAGCACGTTTCCTGCCGCGTCTGGATTGAATGGCTGAGCGCACCGGCACCCGGGAAACCCTTCGCGACAGTTGCAAGGCTGCCACTGGCCGAAGCATCGGACAGCTTCTGGTCGTGCCCCAACCGAAGCGGCACCGTCGTACTGAGCGATGCGTCGCTGCAGCTCAACCTTGTCCATGCCTATTCGTTGGAGCCGCGTGTGTTCAATGTGGTTCTGGGTGCGCCGGGCCACTACCAGTTGCAGACCGAAGGAAATACAGCACCGTGACGAACGGAATCTCCCGCACTTTCCTCCTGACGGCGAGCACCTCACGCTCCATCGGCCGCAGCCTGTTGTTGCTGGGAGTGCTGCTACTGGGCGCATGTGCAACCCGCCCCGGCCCGTTGGGCGAATTGTCCAACATCGTGATTACCGACAGCGGTGTCGACAGCGAGCGCGATGCGCTTCTGTGTGATGGATTCAAACCTGACCCGCAGCAGCTGCGTGCGTTCTTCCGCCATGCCGTGGTGATCACTCCGCGGCAGGAGCATGATTTCTTCCTGCATGGTCCCTGTTATGTGCGCGGCACGCTCACCACTGCTTACGAGACCTGGCACTGGGAGCTGCGTAACGGTGGCACTGCGCGGGTTACTTCCGCTGCGGGCGATGATTCTTTTCTGCTCGCTGACCCACGCGAGGAATCATCGCTCGGCGATGAGTGAGGCCTGCGCAGTTCTGTAGCGGCCCGGCCCGCGGGGGGGGGGGGGGGGGGGGGGGGGGGGGGGGGGGGGGGGCTTTTGCGGCTTTTGGGGCGCTGCGTGCTTGGGGGCTTACGCGGCTCCTAAAATGCTTATGGTTGGGTTGTAAAGCGGCTGCGGAGCATGGCGGGGCACTACATTGGTGA
>NZ_JBRREG010000053.1:0-31269 GCF_056760155.1 Stenotrophomonas sp. STEN022 | reverse complement strand
TTCATTCAAGCCGAACCCGCTGCGCGGGTCGGCTTAATTCCAGAGTTAGGCGGCGGTGTGTTGGGTTGGCTGGCCCTTCTCGTTTCGGCAGCAACATCGGCAAGTCACCGGTCGGCTCCGGGTAACAGTTCCAACTGCTCTTGGCAGCGGCAAGCCCGCCACTTCGTCTTACGCTTCACTGCTCTGCCGCAATCATTTCATCGCACTTCGGCAGCAAAGCTCGGCAAGGTTTCCCGGGCAAGCTCCATCCCGCGAGCTGTGGCATGATCGGCTCACGTTGGGTTGCACAAGCAAGGCAGCATTGGCCCAGACTCGGCAAGTGGCCACAGCCGCCTAACAGTTCATTCAAGCCGACGCCGCTACGCGGCGCGGCTTAATTCCAGAGTTAGGCCTGCTATGAAGCCACTAGTAATCCCACCTGCAGCGCAACGTGATGACAGAGCGATCCAGATGCTCAGTGCTTGGATTGCTGAGCAAGGCCAGCATTGCACGATCAAGGTGGGGCTCTGGCAGGACAACGGTCGCGATGAAGCCCCTGCTTGGGGTGTTTTCCTCGCAGACACCATTCGACACATAGCCGATGCGCTTCAAGAGCAATATGGGCAGCCTGCATCTGACACCATTGCCGCAATCATGGAATCGCTCCATGATGAGCTGAGCGATCCAACTTCTGATACCAAAGGCGCCTTTAGTCATGGCCATGGGTAACCGGCCTAACAGTTCATTCAAGCCGACGCCGCTACGCGGCGCGGCTTAATTCCGGAGTTAGGCCACTATGGGCAGGATGTCGACACTCGCGGGAGTAGCTCACAACATTGCGCATCATGCGGGCAGTGGGCTTAGCTACATCTCGCCTCATCTCGCTCAGGCGCTTCGCGCTGCTGCAGTTGAGACTACGGAGATTGATCTCCTAGCTCCGGCGCCCTATCCGCTGAAGGCAGCGGAACTTCAAGCGCTGCGTTTGGCACTAGCTTCCCTCCAGTCCACTGCAAACGCGCTTCTTGCAAAACATGGCTTTTCAGCCAGCGACGTATCCTCCATGATTCTTTATGCCACGCCGGCACCTTGGGACAAGGATGGCTATTCTTTGCACACTCGAGCCGTGCTCATTTCAAGTGCTGGCCGCACGTACGATTCTGGCTGGCTGCAATGAGCGGAGCGCGGCCTAACAGTTCATTCAAGCCGACGCCGCTACGCGGGTCGGCTTAATTCCAGAGTTAGGTGCCACACCGTGCTTCTCTTCCTCTTGTTAGCAGCAGCGACCTCCAACTCTCCCGGCGTGGGGAGCACTCCTGCCGTGACGTGCATCAAGACCACCATCAAAGCCAACGGTCATACCTCCGAGAACAGCATCGCCATGCCCTCGGGAAACATTGAGTCTGATCGCTACGCTCTAAAGTTGGTCCGCGCCCTGAAACTAGAGCGAGAGCGCGGCAAGACGTACGAGCCAAGGACCGGATACGCTCTAATTGAAACGTATGAGAACGGCGCGTTTGGGATGAGCCTTATTGACCATAAGGGGCAATTGCTTGAGTCTTGCTCCGAACCCCAAGTGCAAGCAAGTGGCACCTAACAATTCATTCAAGCCGAACCCGCTGCGCGGGTCGGCTTAATTCCAGAGTTAGCGCTCAAATGACAGGCTCTCGCTACCTAAAACTGCTCTGGACATACCTCGCCCTAACGGTAATGGCGATCGCAGCTGGGTTATTTCCGAATCATTCTGAGACCCTCCAGCTGGCCTATGACAATGAGCCGGCAACCTGGCTCATGAGTAACATTTGGCTTATGGGGGTCGTCTTTGGCGGCTTGCTCATAACTTGGCTGATTGGGTTCGTTGGACTGTTCTTCTTCAAGCGCTGGGCACGCTCGCTCTCTTTGTACTCAACGCTTGCGGGCTTCCTGATCTATCCGCTCATGGGGGCGCCCCTGTCTTCTGGGCTGGAGGCGGCCTTGTTCGAAGCCTCCACAACCATTTGGGGAGCGATCTTGGCCTTGTCGTACTTTTCGGCTGTTGGCGATCTGTTTGGCGCTAACAGTTCATTCAAGCCGACGCCGCTTCGCGGCGCGGCTTAATTCCAGAGTTAGCGGCCATGATCAAGTTCCTGATAGCTGGATTAGTTCTAGTCGGCGCCTTCAGTTTTCCGGTCTCTGCGTGCCAGCAGATTCTGGCCAGCAGCCAAGCCATCAGAAAGAACGCCGACTTGGTGCTCGAAGCCAAGGTTGCCTCAACCGAGCCCGATCATGGCCGTGAGCCCAGCCCTGGTGACCCAGCACGCATACTTCGCCTTGATGTGACCAGGATAGTAAAAGGCAAAGTAGGCCGCTCGATTAGCATCCCGACAACAGGGTGCCACGTGCCGGTCTATGGCGCAGGAGAGTTGGTTAAGGTTGTCCGTTTTCCCGGCGGCAAGTACCACGTTGTACCTAGGCATCAGCAGTAGCGTGCTGCTGGCCGCTAACAATTCATTCGAGCCGAACCCGCTTCGCGGGTCGGCTTAATTCCAGAGTTAGGGCGCAGATCATGGGTGTCGAAATCATTTTCCCAATCGCTTGGCTTGTAAGCATCGTGTCCATCATCTGGCTCATGTTTCGATCGCGGTCTGTAGCTACGCGCGCGTACACACTCCCAACCCTTATCGGTTCCGCTGTCATTTCCCTTCTCTGGGCTGCCCTTGATCACAAAGATGGCTACTTCTGGCAATCCACGCTAACTTGCTTTGCACCAGTAGTTCTCATACTTGGTAGCCAAGCACATGCCATCAAATACATGCTTGGGCGCAATGCAGCAACCGCGCCCTAACAGTTCATTCAAGCCGAACCCGCTTCGCGGGTCGGCTTAATTCCAGAGTTAGGCGGCAATGGAACAAATCCTCACCTTTGAGATAGATGACGTTTATGCCATCGTCAACAACGTGACCGTTCCAGTTCATTTGGGGATTTTCAAAGACTCCTCAGGGTATTTCCTTGTTAGTTCTACGCCCCTTGGGGGCGATTCCTTCAACGGAGACACGTGGCACATATCAGTCGCTGACGCGTTCACCCAAGCGCAGATGCAGTTCGGTGTTTTACAAGGCAGGTGGCGCGCGGTTGCCCCCTGACAGTTCATTCAAGCCGACGCCGCTTCGCGGCGCGGCTTAATTTCAGAGTTAGCCCAAATGGACTCAATCGAGGAACACCCACATTCGTTTCCAGCATCCGATTGGCCATTCTCAGAGCCGACCAACCTAGCTGCGTTCACCACAACCAAGGTGCTACGCGAGGGCTATCCCGTCCTGTTGGTCAGTCACGATCACGATGGTGATTGGCAGTTCCTTTGCGGTACCACCAATAATAGTGCCCATGGCGCCATCATCTGCCTCGGTTGTGCGTATCAAGAAGACCGGAGCGTTGGGGAGTTGGCTGATCTTCCGATTGGCTGGCAGGCTTGGCGGGATTCCGTTGGTGCCCCTTGGGAACGGCTTCCGCGTGAGCCAGATCCGGATGAGGGCTAACAGTTCATTCAAGCCGAACTCGCTCCGCGAGTCGGCTTAATTCCAGAGCTAGGCCCGCATATGGACCGTCGTTATCGAAAGAAGATGAATGCCCACTGGGCGCGTGCCGAGACTAAGGCTCGCCGCACCGTCGATAGCTTAGATCTATCCAGTTGGTTTGATAACTGGCACACGCACGTGGACTGGTATGGAAAGGGCAACTCTTGCCAAGAGAACCGGGCAGATGTCGCAGCAGCGACGGTTCGGTTGCTTCAACACATCGAGCATCGCGCGACTGGACGACGAGAGCCTATCCAACTCTGGGCCATGCTTTTCGGAGACACAAGGTACAACGCTGTCTATGCTCACTCGAAAAACCCAAACGGCACGCCCTTTCCGCACAGCTTTGGGGACGTGGCCTGGGGAAAGCTCGCTCCAGACTGGATGACAGCCGCGGTTCCTGACGATACTTACGAGATTGGCACGGCCAGCGATGCGGATGAGGTCGTTTACCTCATCCGGCGGCGGGCCTAACAATTCACTCAAGCCGAACCCTCTACGCGGGTCGGCTTAATTCCCGAGTTAGGCCCCTATGAACGATTACAAGATCTTTTCCGGAAAGACACTGATCGGACACTCCGCGCTCGAGACGGGTGACCCGCCAATGGGTGTTGCCTCCGGCAAATTTCTGCCACTTCTGGCGTACTCGATCGTCCAGTCACAGTGCATTGCCAGCAGGGACCTGCCGCAAGCTCATCTGGATCTATCCGTTGTCTGCTCTAGCGGCGAGGTACTGCCAGCGGAGCATGGCGTTTCTATCCTTGACTATTCAGCGGAGCTCGGAGAGATTGAGGTGCATGCCGTTGGTATTGACTATCCGCTCTACGAGCAGTTGTTCCCACAACAGGTCGCTGCATATGCCAAGCAATTTGGATAAGCGGCATAACAAGTCGTTCAAGCCGATGCCGCTTCGCGGCTCGGCTTAACTCAGGTGTTAGGCCTCACATGGGCAAGTTCAAGCAGCTTGAGGAATTCGAGAAGCGATTCGCCTCGATGGATGCGGCCGAGCTATCTCAATGGAGGGCGTATTGGGTTACCCACGCGCAGAATCTCGCCCCGAGGGTCCGCAAAGAAGCGATGCGACGCGTGCACAAGATTGACAAGGCTATTCACGATCTAGAATCTGAGCAACTGGATCGGTCTTAGTTGTAATTCACAGGGTCTCGGCATGTGAGGCCTAACAATTCATTCAAGCCGACGCCGCTTCGTGGCGCGGCTTAATTCCAGAGTTAGGTGCTATGGAGAGTTCCCAGACGTTCCCAACAAAGAGCACGGCTGTTTTATGCAGCTTGGCGGTGCTCCCGGATGGCTCATTGAGGGTGGTGCTCGATGACGCTCGTAAGGGCCAAGAACCGGGTGTTTGGGCATATCAAGGCCTGGTTACCTTCAAGGACTATTCACCCGGCACCCTTGAGGACTTGGCTGCACTACCTGAGGAAGAGTTGGCAAACTTCGGTCATTACGTGCTGGCGCGTCTGCTCGCTAGCAATGGGCTAAGCACCTAACAGTTCATTCAAGCCGAACCCGCCGCGCGGGTAGGCTTAATTCCAGAGTTAGGCGCCATATGCGAATTGCAAGAGACTTCTTCTCTAGAAGCCCTATCGACCAGCAGTCCATCTGCGAGAACGCTTGGTGCGAAGCTTGCGATGAAGCAGATGTTGGCCTTAATAACCCTGTGGAGTACGAGATCCATGGTCGCATTTTCGTTGATGGCGTTTGCACCAAATGTGGCGGCAACATCGTTACCGAACTCAAGGAAATCGGTGCTCGTGGCTAGAGGGGCCGCAGCCCAGATGACGCCCAACAGTTCATTCAAGCCGACGCCGCTACGCGGTTCGGCTCAATTCTGGAGTCAGGCCGCGCATGAAAAGCTCTGCTTTCGAGATGTTCGATCCTTCGGTACATCGAAACCATATGCCTGACGTCCCAGCGCCTGAGCCTGCTCGAGAGGTACTTGTTATTGCAATCGCCAAGTTCAGGCTAGAGTTCTTATCAAATGCTCAGCTTGAGGCTGCGATCGCCTACTTCCGGAAACCCTCCAACTCTACGCGCCAGTGTTCTGCTGGCGGTGACCACTGGGAATTTCAGCCTTGGCAGAGCCGGCTACCCGCCGGTATCAACAATGCACATAACCGGCCAAAAGTACTCGCAGCGTTGGTCGCAGCCAGACCCTTAGCAAATGCACGCCTGCCGTAGGCATGCGCCGCGGCCTAACAGCTCATTCAAGCCGGCGCTGCTACGCGGCGCGGCGCGGCTTAACTCCGTAGTTAGGGCACCATGAAAATTCTCATCCATCTGACTTTTCTTTCTCTGCTCATCTCCAGCCCTTGCATGGCTCAGTCCATGGCAGAACAACAGGACGCTCGCGTCATAGAGAATCTGGTTTCTGCCGGATCGAACGTTTCAAAGCCGCATAACATTGATTTCTTCATGTTCGTACCAACCGAAAGAAGAGCCAAGGCTGCGGCTGCGGATATGGAGAAACTCGGCTACACCATCAGTTCGATAGATCGCGTGTCCGGACAGTCTCAATGGCAAATTCATGCTACCCGTGAGATGGTGCCGCAGTTGGATGCAATGACCGCGACGACACGTGCTCTTGAGGCAGTAGCGACCAAGCATGGAGGTGACTACGATGGCTGGGGCACGGGCGTAGTGAAATAGTACCCTAATAGTTCATTCAAGCCGTCGCCGCTTCGCGGTGCGGCTTTATTCCAGAGTTAGACCACGGGAGCAGCATGGCCACTGACCAAGACTTCATCGAGTACGTCACGGAGCAAGCTGGCCTGGGAAGTCGCCTCACATCCAAAAAAATGTTCGGTGAGTACGCGCTCTACCTGGACGGAAAAGTGGTCGCTTTTGCTTGTGACAACAGTCTCTTCATCAAACCCTCGGCTGCGGCCGCCGTGCTGGCACCAAGCCTGCCGCAACGGCCACCGTATCCAGGTGCAAAGGACTATCCCGTAGCCGATGAGGTGCTGGACGACACCGATGCGCTACGGCGCCTCATTACAGAGACTGCCAAGCTCATGCCTGCGCCAAAACCTGCCAAACCACGGAAAACGACAGCCGGCAGCAGGCGCAGTCGCAAGGCCGCGCCCTAGCAATTCATTCAAGCCGAACCCGCCTCGCGGCACGGGTTGACTCAGGTGTTAGGCAACACAACAACCAGCAGCGCATTCCAATGAACCCGCAAAAGTCTCAACCATCACTTCAAGGTTCCTGCCATTGCGGATCAGTGCGCCTTACTTTGCCTGCCGCGCCCGAGACGGCAACGAGCTGCAACTGCTCGTTATGCAGGCGCACAGGAGGACTGTGGGCCTTCTACGAGCTTGGCTCGGTTTCCATCGAAGGCCACCCGGAGAACACGGAAAGCTACATCTGGGGCGATCGGACCCTGACGAATTATCGGTGCAGGACTTGCGGTATCTCCACACATTGGGAGCCAATTGAGCCGACGCCGGGTGCTCGCCACGGGGTGAACCTGCGGAACTTCGGAGCAGAGCTCTTGGGGTCGGTCACAGTCAGACGCTTCGATGGCGCAGACACCTGGGAGTTCCTGGATTGAGCATTTGCCACTTTCCACATTGGGCGCACGTAAGTTCGCAGGTGCCGCCTAACAATTCATTCAAACCAAAGCCACTTCGCGGCGCGGCTTAACTCAGAGCGTCAGGCAGCAGGAGATGGTTAATGGCACTTCTTGATCTACTGGAACTCGGACAGCTCTTCCTGTCTTGGTGCCTTTATGTCGGCCTCGTAGTCACTGTTGCTCTCGGCGTCGCTACCTTCTCTTTTGTTCCTTTGGATACCCCGGGTTGGGTTGCTTGGGCCGTTTGCATGCCAATTGGGCTGGTTGGGATTATTCTCAGCTCTGTGTGGCAAATGAGTTCTGACTCCAGCAAGTAGGCTATGGCAGCAGGTATTCACCGCCAACTGCTTGACAGTTCGTTCAAGCCGACGCCGCTACGCGCCGCGGCGGAATCCCAGAGTCGGGCCTCCCGTGAAGAATACCAATGACTGAGCTGACGTTCCGCTTGCTAGTACTGCTAACTATCCTTGTCACAGTTGGCGGCATCGTGGCTGATGAGCTTGGCGCCAGGTCGCTTCCGATGCTGCTTCGCGAAGAAAGACTTAGAATCAAGGAGCGTGTTGTTGCATCCAGCAAATCCCATCCATTTCACGGAGCCCTACGTATCGCTTTGGTTGTCGGCTACCTTGCCTCGCTCGTGGCCATTGCCTTTTTTCTCCCGTACAGCCCTTGGGCATACCTGCTCCTCACCTTGGGCTGGAGTGCATTGACGGTTCTCGATGCGCCTCATGTCATTTCACGCCCGTCGTCACTGTTCTATGAAGCATCATTGCTCCTAAATGGCGTCATCCTTGCCCTCTGTTTTTACTCCCCGCTATCGAGCAAATTCAGCTAGGCTAGCAACGGACGAAATCGGGCAGCTGATGCAAGCCTAATCCGCTTCAAAGATGTACTGAACTCCGGAATCAATCTGTTCAACTGGACTTTTACAAAGGACGTAATTCCAATGATTGCAAAGCGAATTTACAAATTGTTGCCAATGGCCTTGCTTTTGGTATGCATGGGCATTTGGTCCGCCAGAACATCACTATTTGAGATCTATGATGCTGCTGCGGAGAAGAACGCGCAGCTCGATACAGTGCACCCAACACCAAAGTAAGCTGTTGTTGCGGCCATCATGGCGGCCCGACAGCTCATCCAAGCCGAACCCGATACGCGGTTCGGCGTACTTGTGGAGTCAGGTGTTTGCATGATTGATATCGCAAGTCTGGAAACCATGTTCTCGAACATCCAGGAATCAACGGACTGGAACATCGATGGCCCAATGCTTTGGGGCTACTTCTTCACTGACGCCTCGGCCGACAAGCTGCGCACACTCGCCAGTGAGCTTGATCAGCAAGGCTATCGCTTTGTTGAAATGTTCATTCCTGAGTTTGACGAAGGCGAGGATGAATACTATTTCCTGCATGTGGAGAAGCTTGAGTCACACTCAGTTCTCTCGCTGCACCAAAGAAATCAAGAGCTCAATGCACTTGCCGACAAGTTCGGCGTTGATACTTATGACGGCATGGATGTTGGGCCGGCATCCACCTGACAATTGATTCAAGCCTGGACCGCTCCACAGCCGCGAAAATGGAAGTGATGTTCAGCCATCGCCGTGGCCACAAATTGGCCGGGCTTGGCTCACGCGTCAGGCATCAGGAAGACTTGTATCGAGCTTTGGGAGCTACGACGGCGGCATGAAGGACGCAATGACGTCTCCGGCGCGAAGAAATTCTGCGTGTTGAGCACAACGAAATCCTTTACTCAGCAGTAGGATATGTCGACACCTACCCAGGTGCCGGCTGATTCTATCGGGCCGCACTGTACTGTCCATTTTGCGGAACGGCCTTTCACTCACGGCGGGCATGTTTCCAAAGAAGGAAAAAACACGGAGTTTTCCTGTATGGCTACTGGAAGAAAGGTTTTCCTTGTCATTCTCCTGTTGTTTGCGGCAATCAACCTCGTGGATTTCATCTTCTACGGACAAAGTCTTCGAAACCTTTTTGGAGCAGCTGGCTTCGGTCTTATGGCTTATGGATGGCACAAGCATAGACGCCCCGTATCAATCGTAGGCGTAGTGCTCGCGCTAGGCGCAATCCTCGCCAAGTACTTGGCATAGTGCCAATTCGTCGTTCAGATCGACGTCGGCCCTCCCCTGCAGCCCATCGGTCTACAGCCCACGATTCGCGAGCCTGTCCCCTCATGCAACCGACCTTTGGCGACGCCGAGCAACAAGGCCGACGCAAGCGTACACGTCGCGAAGTCGTCCTGCCCGAGATAGAGCACACTGTGCCGCGGTAGGCGCTATTGGCGTTGATCGCACCACACTGCTCAAGAAGCGGCCACTCGGGCCGGCAGCCGTATAGACTTGGAGCGGAGCTACGCTTCCAGCTAATGCCGCTGCCGTCATCTTGAGTGCGTGCGACGACCCAAACATTGGAATCAGTTTGATCGAGCGGATTGCTCAGACCTCCCTTGGCCCAAAAGGAGACTTCATGGCTTGTCTCGGCGTGCACTTCGCACTCTCCGGCGACGATGTCGCCCTGCTGCTATCCAGGCGGAACGACAAAGAGCGCCTCATGTTTATCCAGGAGAATATCGAGGAGCGCTATTTCGCGGAGCCCGGCCGTTACATCGCTCAAAGCGACAAGGCATGGGATGCAATGCACCGCGCCCTTTCGGATGGACTTCTCAGCTATGACGGAGGCCAATACCCCCTCAGTCATGTGGTCCTCGGCGGTCAGCCTCTTTACAGCGAGAATGACTACATCATCAGCCTGAAGACTCCGGAGCAGGTCAGGGACGTGGCTTTGGCGATAGCAGGGCTCACGCAAGAACAATTCAGAGAGCGATATGACGCCATCAACCCTGAAGCGTACGGCTTCGATCTGACAGACGAAGACTTCCGGTACACGTGGGAATGGCTCCAGGAGGTTTGCACTCTCTACCAAGTCGCAGCTTCCAAGGGGCGGCACGTGCTGTTCACCGCCGACCAGTAGGATGTCCAACAATTCATTCAAGCCGGCGCCACTACGCGGTGCGGCCTAGTTCTGGAGCTAGGAATCTCATGAGAGCTCATGTTGCCGTCTTTGCTGTGCTATTGGCAGCGACAGGCTGTCAGCGTATCCAGGCGACCCATGAGTCTCAGCTGATACTTGAACATCATGATGGATTCGCTGTCCCATCACTGGTCCTAGACTCGGACAGACGCCCTTTCACGGGACGTGCTTACGGAACATTTTTTGGTGAAACATCCATGGATTGCGTCGAGTGGGAAGGTAGCTTCGTTTCTGGCCATCCCCATGGGGAATTCCTGATTTATCGCAACTGTGACACTTCGCCCGCGAGGGTTCTGTTCGAGCGAGGCACTCGTGTTATCGTGCCTGACAGTTCACCAAGGTCGGCACCACTTGGAGACGTGACTTAGTTCCGGAGTCCGGCCCCGTACCATGCATCCCGACGAACCGCTCCAGTACCCATCTCACTATCCACCCACGGGCCGGTGGAAACGCTTTTTCATTGGCGTGAGATGGATAGGTCCCGACCTGTCATTCTTCAAGATTCTTCGCTCTACCCAGGCGTCTCGCACCTCAAGCTCTTTGAATGCCTGGGGTGGCGGCGATCGCCAAGCATTGGCCGCTGCTGTTGGCGTTGTTTTCTCTTGGCATTGCCGGTGGCCAACGCCCTACTTTCTTCCAGGAGACATGCTGTCGGTTGTTATCGGCGGCCCCAGATTCGCGGCAGTTGATGACGCCGATATAGGGGACGCAATTGGAGCCGTGGAGGAGACCGCGGGCGTAAAGTTGGGGGCCGCCTTCTGTGTCGCCTGCCCGTAAACTTGATCCAGGCATTCTTAGAGGTCTCCGGGCAAACTAGCCCCAAGGAGACCACAGATGTGCCCAGCATCAAGCTCTCCGCCTCGCAGTCCATTCACACCAGATTGACTTCAGGGGTCGGCTCAATCCAAAGCTGGAAGTCATGCTCAAGAATATTTTTCTCGCAGCCATTGTGCTGGTACTGGCCTTGGCCCAAGGCTACTTCATCTATGCCGTTCAACATGGCGCCGTTGATGCGTTCAATGGCGTGTGGAGCAGCTTCAGTGTCACTCAATCAGGCTATTCCACGTTCGTATTTCGCAGTATCAAATGGTGGTGGGCCTTGCCCGGAATCTGCCTGCTTCTTGCCGGATTCGCTACGTGGAGGCCTACAGCTTTCCGTGTCATCCTTGCACTGTCTTTTAGCTTCATCGGCACCATCGCGTTGTACTGGTCTGCGTACGCACCTTCGCTGTTCATCCAGATATGAGGCCTAAGAGCTCAGTCCACCCGATCCTCCCTCGCAGTGCGGCATCACCCAGGGACTGGTGGCAATGACGCGCCTCATTGCGTTCCTTGCTCTTGCTGCATCTTTCGATGTCTCGGCCGGAGTATCACCTTTTCGAGGCGCTACACTCCTGCCAGCCCTAAAGCGGTGTCAACGAGGGTTTCCCGGAATATGACGGTGCAAGCGGTAGCCGCTTCCGCGCGCTCTTTCGGCGCATGACATTGGTGCCGCTAGGCCACATACGCAGGACCTGCTCTCGGGATGACGCAATTCAGGATAGCGCAAATGTCCGTTTCTTCAGGAAAGATACGAACGGTGATTGTTGGTGTATTGGCATTATTGCTCGTTGGAAAGGTGTGGATAGAATCGTTCTACATGCGAATCATCCCAG
Organism: Stenotrophomonas sp. STEN022; assembly: GCF_056760155.1. Taxonomy (NCBI): domain Bacteria; kingdom Pseudomonadati; phylum Pseudomonadota; class Gammaproteobacteria; order Lysobacterales; family Lysobacteraceae; genus Stenotrophomonas; species Stenotrophomonas sp. STEN022. The sequence continues at coordinate 19,454 of NZ_JBRREG010000053.1, read as the reverse complement.
CGGAGATTGGCATCAGCTATCCGCTTGCTCGCGGCGGCGATTCAGACTTCCGTGAGGGCTGTGGAGCCGCGGTTTACCGGCTCGACCGGGAAACCTCCCAAGGCATCGCACAGCGCGGACTGGAGTTCTTTCCCGCAACCAGCCACTCGCGAAAATCAGGCGACCTTTATCACACGTTTGATGCGTGGCGCCCCACCCCGGATGCCGCCCTCACCGATGACGATCAGACCTTGCTGTCGCCGGGCCTGGAATGCGCTGGGCTTGATGCGCAACTGAAAGAACAGATCGAGACGGCGTCGCGCACCGCGGGATCCTTTTACACCCACGGGCCTGAAAAGGCGCTCATCGTCATACCAGAGCTGCGCCTGATCGTGCTTGCCTACAACGGATAAGCTTCCGTAGCTCAAGCAACCATGTGCGTCATTGACCGATAGCCGGCCTTCCTTCAAGCGAAGTCTTCGCGCTACTGTCAAATCGCCATGCCTCTTCGCGCTCACTCCATTCAAAGCACACACAGCGCAGCAAGACTGAGGCATCCTCCACGAGATCGCCCTATGCCCAGTTTTCAACTCCCTCTGGATGACGCATTGAGCAGCTTGCTCCCATTGGAATGAAGAACTCACATGCTGTCATAGGCGGGACTACCTTGTACTTCGCCATTCTGCTTGCAGCGGACATCCTTCTTCCGCCCAAGGAGATCGAAGACAGGCTTCGTCCTTCATACACAGTGCAAGGTGGAACTGTGTACTACCACACCTGCTGCACTGGCGGCGGCAGCGACTCCTGTACTCCAGCATCTGCGCCGTCAACACTTTCCGGAACGGCAGTTCTAATCAGGCGTTCCCGGTTGTTCGGTCGTTGCACGGTGGAGCCACTGTCGCGGGAGCCCTCTCCATGTCAATGCCCATGATCGTTGCCGCACTTCCTCGAGCTCACGCAAGCCATCCTTTGGTTGAAGGACCTGGTTGCTGCAACCACAACTGTGCGCCGCATTTGCGCATCAGGCCTTGATTCAGGCGCAAAGCTCGCCTTCGCCCAATCTTTTGTTATGTATCCGCGTCTGACACGCTCTCCGGCCAGCACGCCGATCGGTCTACTTCGCCACGAGGAGGGAATTCCATGTCTTCAGAGCCAACGCGTTCCTCGAACCTGGTCCAGTTGATACCTGTATGGTTCCGGAGGAGCGCGCCGCGCAGTACATCGCCGATCGGGAGCGGTTGGCAGCGTTCGCCATCGCTTGCATGTCGCGGTTCTGCGCTTCTGCAGAGCGCTGCTGGCAAGGATCGGAGGATCGCGAGGCGATCGTAGAATTGGATGAGGCCGGCGAGATCATCTCGATGATTCACCTTGATCCGGATGGTGTCAGCTTGCTGGACAGGACAGATGATCTGCAGGACTACCTGCGACCGATGCGCGCTGCGGACTGGAGCGACATTCACATCGACGCAGATGTCGCTTTGATTGAATAGCTGCAGCTTGCCCTGCATCGATCCGAAACCACGCTGGATCCCTGTTTCTTGGCGCCAGCCATCGCCACCTTGATCACCCTTGGAGAACCAGCATGAAACGCGTAACCGGTATTGGCGGCATCTTCTTCAAGTCAAACGATCCAAAATCGCTATCCGCTTGGTATCGCGAGCATCTTGGCCTGGATGTCAGCGACTGGGGTGGTGCGGTGTTTCAGTGGGGCGGTGCGGACAGTCCAGCGGGCGCGACGATCTGGAGCCCGTTTGCTGCAGACACCAGCTACATGGCGCCTTCCACTGCGTCTTTCATGATCAACTTCCGCGTGGATGACCTGGATGCTTTGCTCGCTGCACTGCGCGGTGAGGGCTGCAATGTCGTGGGCGAGCCGCAGAGTTCCGAGCAGGGGAAGTTTGGCTGGGTAATGGACCCCGAGGGCAACAAGATCGAGCTGTGGGAACCGCCTGCCGGGCAGTAGGCAACAGCATCGACGATTGCTTGCATGCACGGCTGACATGACGATCACGATTCGCTGACGCTCGGATCTTTTCTACGCCGATTGTTGATTGCCGCGAAAGTTGCCGGCTTTTCTAAGAACGAGTATTGCCACCCGCCTGGAGCCAGCGTGTTGCGATCCACAACCCGTCGGCCCGCAGTTCAAGCCGGATGGCCAACAGCAGCGACGCGCCTTGTAGCGTCGCCCATCAATCAATGCACGCTTACATGCTGCGCCTACGCCATCTCATGCCCAGCGGTAACAAGGCGACATGGCAAAACTCTCGTATCCTCTCAACTCCAAAGACGGCAGCTTTGATTGCGGGTTTCATCGCGGCAGAGCGCAGCACTCTTCATCGCTGCGGCTCTTCTGCGTTGCCTTGATCACTGCACTCGCTTCAGTTGAAAAGGCTACAGGAGAGTGTCATGCACGACGGGCGCCGCCCCCGCAAAACCGGATACGCAGACTTCGCGCATTTCGATACAAGAGAGAAATGCGAAGCAGCGGTGCGACAACGTGAGCTGGCTTTCCTGCATTTGATCCCGGAAGAGCTCGGTGGTTGTTGTGATATGGACAACATGGTTTTTGTGCCCTTATGGGTTGCGGAGCAGAAGCGCAGGATCGATACCAGCACGGTGCTGCCATTGATACGTGCGGGAAAACTTAGTCGCTACGTGGCAAGGCCCATTTATCGGGGCAGAAGCTTCATCCCCGCGGAGATCGCGATACATGCGCACGACCCGGCGGGCTTCGCGACTACGATCGACATCTGGTAGTCGTACCGCTGCCGCGGCGACCGGATGGGTAGCTTTGGAGCGATCAGCAAAGCGACGCTGGCGCGCTCGCGTAGGCCGATGATCAGCTCTCACACGGACGGCTGCATATCCTCATGCAGGTTCTGGATGCGGCGATCATCGCAGGGCTGGTTTGATCGATGCATCCAAGCCGGTGAAACCACGTCCTTCGATTGCAAATGCGGTACCACTCTCGACAAGGACGTGGGAGTGGCCCGCACCCGATACCGATATCGATACCAACCAGCGTGCGTCCGAACCAGCTCTTGCCGCCTATCGCGGCCCCTTCATCGGCCAGGCACCAGTTGCCATGTGGCGATGCTGGTCACGCGTAGTCATCACAGCTCAATCCACCTGTCGCCACTGCCCTGGCTGAAGGCCATCCAGCGCATACGGCCCCATAACCGCACGCACCAGCCGCAATGTCGGCAAGCCTACCGCAGCGGTCATGCGTCGCACCTGACGGTTGCGGCCTTCACGCAGGGTGATTGCCAGCCAGCTGTCCGGCACGGTCTTGCGGAACCGTACGGGCGGGTCGCGCTGCCACAGCGCTGGCGCCGCCGCCATCAATTCAATGCGCGCAGGCAGGGTTGGTCCATCGTTGAGCTGCACGCCATCACGCAGCGCCTGCAGCTTCTCTTCGGTTGGCACGCCTTCAACCTGCACCCAATACGTTTTTGGCTGCTTGTGGCGTGGGTCAGTCAGGCGATGGGCGAGGTTGCCATCATCGGTAAGCAGCAGCAGGCCTTCGCTGTCGTAGTCCAGGCGACCCGCCGCATACACGTTCGGCGGCAGGCCATAGCCGGCCAGGGTCGCACGCGACGGTTGGCTGCGATCGGTGAACTGGCACAGCACGTTGAACGGTTTATTGAAGGCGATAAGCATGTAATACGGGTATTCGGGAAGTAGGTTGAAGATGCATTGCTGGCTGCGCACGACGACCTTCCGTCGCGCGCCGGGTTGAGGGCCGTGCGGCCATCAGCGTGGCCGCACATTGTCTCACCCTCCCCTCTGCAAGCCCTATTCCCTGCGAGGTTATTGCTTCACGAAGCGCAGCGTCATGCGGTCGCTTTCGCCGATGGCCTTGTACTTGGCGGCATCAGCGGCGTCATGGCTGTTGGACGGCGGCAGCGTCCACACGCCCTTGGCGTAGTCCTTGGTATCGCGCGGGTTGGCGTTGACCTCACTGCTGCCAGCCAGCTTGAAGCCAGCGGCTTCGGCCATTGCAATCACCTGCGCCTGGCCAACATAGCCGCTGCCGTCCTCGGCCGGCACGTCAGCCTTGGCACGGTGCTCGACCACGCCCAGGGTGCCGCCTGGCTTGAGCACGTCAAAGAAGGCCTTGAACATGCCCTCGGCCTGGCCAGAGGAACGCCAGTTGTGGACATTGCGGAAGGTCAGCACCAGGTCCGCCGAGCCCGGTGCGCCCAGCACCGGTGCAGCCGGGTCGTAGGCCACCTCGGTGGCGCGATCGAACTGGGCCGGGGATGCGGCGAACTTCTTGCTCAGGCCGTCGCGCGAACGCTGCTGGTAATCACGGCCGCCACCGGCCGGCAACGCAGCCGGGTCAACAACAGCGGCAACGTACTTGCCGCCGTCGCGCAGGTAGGGCGCAAGAATTTCGGAATACCAGCCACCGCCCGGTGTAATTTCGATGACCGTCTGCTTCGGTTGCAGGCCGAAGAAGGCCAAGGTCTGCGCCGGATGACGGTATTCGTCGCGCAGCACGTTGGCCGGCGTGCGCCAGCTACCGGCAATGGCAGCCTGCAGCTGCGGCGATACCGGTGCGTCAGCAGTACTGGCAACGGCTTCATGGGCCAGCGCAGTGCCGGCTGACAGGGTGCTGGCAAGCGCCAGCAGACAGGCACACAGCAGCGGGGCAGGCTTCTTCATGCGGAACTCCGTCGATTGAAACGGCGAGCCTAGCACGGGGCTGCAAGTGCAATGCAGCATGCAAATGTTCATATCCCGTTAGCGTGAGAACGGCGCACGGAACGCTGTATTCACGACCTTGCCACGGAATTGGAACGCATGCCGTCTATGCTGTTGAACTGAACAACAAAGGAGCAACGCATGCCCCAGTCACGCGAACTTGGCCGCTCGGGTCTCCATGTCAGCCCCATCGCTTTTGGTGGCAACGTTTTCGGCTGGAGTGCCGATGAGAAGACATCCTTTGCCCTGCTCGATGCCTTCGTCGATGCCGGCTTCAACCTGATCGATACCGCCGATGTCTATCCGGCATGGGTGCCGGGCAACCGCGGCGGCGAATCGGAGACCATCATCGGCCGCTGGCTGCAGCGCAGCGGCAAGCGCGACAAAGTGGTGATCGCCACCAAGGTTGCGAAGTGGGCCGAGCATCCGGGCCTGTCGGCTGACAACATCAATGAAGCGGTCGAGGATTCGCTGCGTCGCCTGCAGACCGATGTGATCGATCTGTACCAGGCGCATGAAGACGATGAATCGGTGCCGTTGGAAGAAAGCCTGGGCGCGTTCGCGCGGCTGATCGAGGCGGGCAAGGTGCGTGCGATTGGTGCATCCAACTACAGCGCCGAGCGCCTGCGTGATGCGCTCAAGGTGTCCGCCGACTATCACCTGCCGCGCTACGAAGCCCTGCAACCGGAATACAACCTCTACGACCGCAGTGGCTACGAGGCCGAGCTGGAGCCGCTGGCGCGCGAATACGGCGTCGGTGTGATCAGCTACTACTCGCTGGCCAGTGGTTTTCTCACTGGCAAGTACCGCAGCGCCGATGACGTAGGCAAGAGTGCGGCACGCGGTGCCAAGGTCGCTGATCGTTACCTCAACCCACGCGGCCTGCGTATTCTGCAGGCACTCGACGACGTTGCTGCCAGCCACAAAGCAACGCCGGCGCAGGTTGCACTGGCGTGGTTGATCGCACGCCCAGGCATCACCGCGCCGATCGTCAGCGCCACCAGCGTGCAGCAGCTGCAGGAAGTGCTGGCGGCGGCACAGCTTGGTTTGAGCCCAGTGCAGGTCGCACAGTTGGATGCAGCCAGCGCGGAAAGCTGAATTGGGCGAGTTGCGCACCCCCTGCTCGCGTCGTAGCATCGGCCGAACAGGGGGTAGACCGCGAACGGAGTGCTACCCATGCAGACCGCACCTACAGCCCAGCGCAGCATCGATCGCCACGCCGAACTGACTTACTGGCGCGGCGTGCATGCCATCGGCCATCTTGGCCAACACGATTTCGACCACTACCAGCGCCTGCTGGAAATGGGCTACGACGTCTATCAGGCGTATCCACGCGCCAACGAAGAACAGCTCTACAAAGTGCTGCAGGACAGCTACCACCGGCATAGCCCGGCGTTGGCGGTTTCCTGGGATGAGGCGCGCTGGCTGGTGCGCCATGCCTGGCATCATGCCCAGCAGCATTGAAGGTCTTTGTGGTCGGTTTTTGTTGGGGCGGAGTAGGCCGCGAAGCTACTGCAACGTCGGAAGCTGAAGAGCCTAACCCTCCCCAACCCTCCCCTTGGCTTAGCCAAAGGGAGGGAGCGAAAGCACGCCGCTCCTACAAACGACGGCACCATCGCCTCTGCCAGGCACTGGCTTTGTTGTGGGAGCGGCGTGAGCCGCGAAGCTACTGCAACGTCAGAAGCTGAAGAGCCTACGCCTCCCCAACTCTCCCCTTGGCTTCGCCAAAGGGAGGGAGCGAAAGCACGCCGCGACCCGCCGTACCCGTAGTGCCGAGCCATGCTCGGCAGGAGCCTTCCCGGCAGCCTCGAACGACGATAACCGCTACACCCGAAGTTCATCCGATAACATTCATGCCATTGGTTTAGTCGATGTCTGCTTAGCGGCGTTAGCCGCTCCCACAACCGGCTGCGTCATTGCTTCAGCGAGGTAGTCGAGGAAGGAGCTGATGCGCGCTGATACGGCGGTGTTGCGGTAATACACGGCGTGGATCGGTTGGCGCGCATCCAAGGTCAGTTTCGGCAACACCTGCACCAGCTGGCCACGCGCACGCGCCGCTTCGGTGAGGAAGTCGGACAGGCAGACGATGCCCACGCCTTCCAGGGCCAGCCGGTGCAGGATCTCGCCGCTGGAAACCGCCAATGCGGGCCGCACGTGCAGGCGCTCGCCGTCTTCACCCTGCAATGGCCAATGATTCAACGAATCCGGTTCGTTGAAGCCCAGCAAGGTATGCGCCTGCAGCTGCGCCACGCTCTTCGGTGTGCCGTGCTGTTGCAGGTAGGCCGGGCTGGCCAGCACGCGCAGGCGGCTGTGTCCCAAGGGCCGTGCATGCAGGGTGGAGTCCGCCAGCGGGCCAATGCGGATCGCCACGTCGGTGCGCCGTTCCAGCAGATCGATGTAGCGCTCGCTGCTGTTGAGCTCCAGCGCCACCTGCGGGTAGCGCGCGCGGTAGCCCGCCACCAGCGGCGCGATCACATGCAGCATGAAGGGCATCGCCGCATCCACCCGCAACCGCCCGGATGGCGTGCCCCGGCGCGCGGCGATCTGCTCTTCGGCGGCATCCACCGAGGCGACGATGGCGCGGGCCTGGGCCAGGAAGGTCTCGCCTTCGTCGGTGAGCTGCAGGCGGCGGGTGGTGCGGGTCAGCAAGGTGGTGCCGAGCTTCTCTTCCAGCCGTCCCAGCGCGCGGCTGACGCCCGAGGTGGTCTGGCCCAACTGCTCGGCCGCAGCGGTGATCGAGCCGGTGTCGATCACCGCGATGAAGGCCTGCATCTCATCCAGAGTGGTTTTCATAGGGGCGGCCAGGTGGCGATGGAATATTATTGACTTTAAATCAATAGTAATTGGTGGGAAACCGCATTTTTCAGCAAGAGTTCCGCCGTCAGACTGCGCAGCCCTTTCCAAGGATTCGCCCATGTCACGCGGAATTCCCCTTGCCTTGCTGGCGCTGACGCTGGGTGCGTTCGCCATCGGCACCACCGAGTTCGTCATCGTCGGGCTGATCCCGACCATTGCCGCCGACCTGCACGTCAGCCTGCCCTCGGCCGGCCTGCTGGTTTCCCTGTATGCGCTGGGCGTAGCGGTGGGTGCGCCGGTACTCACCGCTCTGACCGGACGGGTGCCACGCAAGGCCTTGCTGGTCGCGCTGATGCTGCTGTTCACCGTCGGCAACCTGATTGCGTGGATGGCACCGGGCTATGGCTCGTTGATCGTGGCGCGGGTACTGACCGGGCTGGCGCATGGCGTGTTCTTCTCTATCGGCTCGATCATCGCCACCTCGGTGGTGCCCAAGGACAAGGCCGCCAGTGCGATCGCGATCATGTTCACCGGGCTGACGGTGGCGCTGGTGACCGGCGTGCCGCTGGGCACCTTCATCGGCCAGCACCTGGGCTGGCGCGCGACCTTCCTCGCCGTTGCTGCATTGGGCGTGATCGCCCTGCTCGGCAGCCTGCTGTTCGTGCCGCGCGACCTGCCGCGCAGCGCGCCGGCCACGTTCGGCCAGCAGTTCGCGGTGCTGGCGCAGCGGCGCCTGTTGCTGGTCTATGCAATGACTGCGCTGGGCTACGGCGGCACCTTTCTGTCCTTCACCTTCCTTGCCTCGATCCTGCAGGACGTCAGCGGCTTCTCGGCCAATGCGGTGAGCGCGGTGCTGCTGGTGTACGGCGTGTCGGTGGCGATCGGCAATCTGTGGGGTGGGCGACTGGCTGATCGTCGCGGGCCGATTCCTGCATTGACGCTGATCTTCGGTTTGCTGGCGCTGGTGCTGCTGGTGCTCACCTTCACTGCCTACAACCGCTGGTTGGTGTTGTTGACCGTGCTGGCGTTGGGTGCAGTGGCGTTCGGCAATGTGCCGGGGCTGCAGGTGTATGTGGTCAAGCAGGCGCAGCGCTTCGTGCCGCAGGCAACGGATGTCGCCTCCGGCCTGAACATCGCTGCCTTCAACATCGGCATCGCGCTGGGTGCTTCGCTCGGCGGCCTGGTGGTCGATCACATCGGCCTGATGCATACGCCGTGGATTGGCGCGCTGGTGGTGTTGGGTGCGCTGGCACTGACCGTACTGAGCGGCCGGCTGGATCGCCGCGATGGATTGGATATGCGCGCCAACGGCATTGCCGTCAGCGCGCATTGACGAAACACGCTGTTACTTCCCCTTGGGTTTTTGTTCGCGCTGCACGGCGTAGCTTGCAAGCGCGAATTTCTGGAGATTTGAATGTCTATTCCCGCTATTGGCCTTGGCACCTACCGCCTCAAGGACCAGGTACTCACCGACTCCGTGCACAACGCATTGGAGCTGGGCTACCGCGCCTTCGACACTGCGCAGATCTACGAGAACGAGGCCGATCTGGGTGCTGCAATCGCCAGCGGCGTTGTGCCGCGTGAACAGCTGTTCCTGACCACCAAGATCTGGATCAGCAACTTCCACCACGATGACCTGCTTGCCAGCCTGCGCGAGAGCCTGCACAAGCTGCGCACCGACCACGTCGACCTGACGCTGATCCACTGGCCCTCGCCCGAGGGCGAAGTGCCGATGGCCGAGTTCCTCGGTGCGCTGCGTGAAGCCAAGGCACTGGGTTTGACCAAGGCGATTGGTGTCTCCAACTTCACCATCGACCTGACCCGCCAGGCCATCGCCATCCTCGGCGCCGATGCCATTGCCACCAACCAGATCGAAGTACATCCGTATCTGCAGAACCGCGCCCTGATCGCCTACCTGCGTGAGCAAGGCATCCCTGTCACCGCGTTCATGAGCCTTGCCTATGGCGCGGTGCTGAAGGACCCGGTGATCCAGGCCATTGCCGACAAGCACCAGGCAAGCACCGCACAGGTCGCGTTGGCGTGGGCGCTGCAGCAGGGCTATGCGGTGATTCCGTCGTCGACCAAACGCGAGAACCTTGCTGGCAACCTGCAGGCGGCGCAGCTGCGGCTGCATGCCGAGGACATGGCACGGATCGCCGAACTGGATCGCGGCGAGCGCGTGGCCAATCCGGGTATCGCCCCGGCCTGGGATTAAAACGCGACTACTGAGTAAAGCCATGGCGGGCTGGTAATACCTGCCGCCATGCATCGAGGCGCTGCGATTGTGGTGTTGTTAGCGGATCCGTGGCGGCAAGCCTTCAACCAGCGTTTCCAGCAACAGGCTGACCGTCGGCAGCTCACGCCGGCGTTTCATCCATGCCAGGGTGAGTGGCAGGCCCTGGCTGGCCAGATGCGGCAGCACTTCCACCAGCGCACCATCCTCAAGATGGCTGCGTACCAACCAGGTAGGCAGCTGCACGATGCCGCTGCCGACCAGCGCAGCGGTGACCTGCCCTTCACCATCTCCCACTACCAGCGGAGCCGGCATCATCTGCAGCTCTACGTCGCCTGGCATTGCAGCTGCGAAGCGCCAGGGACTGACCGAGCCATCGGCACGCCCATAGGCGATGCAACAATGCGCCAGCAGATCCTCACGCGTTGCCGGTACACCATGCACCGCAAGATAGGCGGGGGCCGCACAGAACACGTGCTGCTCGTGGCCCAGCAGGCGATGTTCGACCCGCGACGACCACGCATCGGGCCCGCCGATGCGCACGATGATATCGACGCCGTCCTCGACCGGATCGATGAAGCGGTCAGAGAACGACACCTGCGGCCGCGTGAGCGGATAGGCCTGGGCGAAACCCAGGATGATCGGCAAGGCCTGCAAGCGGCCGAATGCGGCCGGCAGATCAATGCGCACTCGTCCACTTGGCTCGTCATCCTCAGCCCGCAGCGATACCTCGGCTTCCTCAAGGTTCGCCAACACTTCGGTGCAGGTCCGGTGGAAGGCGATGCCGGCCTCGGTGAGTGACATGCGCCGCGTGGTGCGATGGAACAGCGTGCGCCCGAGCCGATCCTCCAGACGCGCGATGGACTTGCCGACGGCCGAGGCCGTGAGGTGCAATCGCTCAGCTGCCGCGGTGAAGCTGCCTGCATCGGCAACACAGACGAAGACATCAAGGCCTTTCAGGCGTTCGGAGGGTTGCATGCGGCAGGTTTCGCTATTGAAGAATCATTTTCCGTAATGTTGGTAAAAAGCATCGCGGAACGGAATGTGCGTCCACGATAGGCTGGGCGCCCTCTTCCATCAAGCATCCAAGGCAGCAATGAGCCAGCAACGCCCCACCGTCCTTGTCACCGGCGCTACCGGCCAGATCGGCGCCGAAACTTTGAGAAACCTGTTGCAGGAAGATGCGGTAACGCCGGTCGCGGCAGTGCGCTCGCCAGCGAAGGCTACGGCACTGCAGGCACAGGGAATCCGCACGGTGCTGCTGGATTTCGACAAGGAAGACACGCTGCTGCCCGCGCTGCAGGGCATTGACCGCGTATTCCTGGTCACCGGCTACAGCGTGGACATGTTGCGCCAGAGCAAGGTTTTCCTCGATGCAGCCAAGCAGGCCGGCGTGCAGCATGTGGTGCACCTGGGTGCCTGCGGCGGCGATGACGCCAGCATCGGACATTGGGCCTGGCATCAGCTGGTGGAACGCTACATCGAGTGGCACGGCTTCTCGTTCACCCATCTCAGGCCGGAAGCCTTCATGCAGAACCTGCTCAGCTACGACGGCACCCGCGCCGTGGTTGACGGCGTCATCCGCCAGTACACCGGCGATGCGCGCTTCAGCTGGGTAGACGGTGATGACGTCGCCGCAGTCGCCGCCCAAGCGCTGGCGTGGCCGCAGCAGCATGCCGGGCAGACCTATCGCCTGGGCTACGAGGCCAAGTCCTATGGCGAGGTCGCCGCGCTGATGACGGAGCTGCTTGGCCAGCCATTCCGCTACGAGGCGCTGAGCCCGGATGTGTTCCTGGAGGACATGCGCGCGGCCGGCGCCGAGATGGCCTACATGAACTGCGTGCGCGACAACTTCCAACGGGTCGCCGAACGCCGCGTGCCGGGCATTGAAGCCACCTTCGACAACTTCCCCGCCATCACCGGCCGCGAGCCGGTGCGCTGGGCGGAGTTCATCCGCAAACACCGTGATGCGTTTGCGTACTGAACTGCGGAATTCAGGCGTTGGTCGGGACTAGTCGTCCATGTCCTGCAGCAACCACGCACGCATCGCCGCAGTCACTTCCTCGGGTTTTTCCAAGGGTGCCAGATGCCCGCAGTCCTCGATCACCACCAGCGTTGACTGCGGCATCAATGCGGCCATCTGCTCGCTAACCGACAAGGGCGTGATCGCATCGTTGCGCCCGCAGATGATCAAGACCGGGCCCTGCCAAGCACGCAGGACCTCGCTGCCATCTGCACGTTGCAGCTGGCTTTGGCGCAGGAAGACTTCCGCGCCGAGGCGTGCGGTCATGCTGCGCACGGTATCCACCAATGCATGGTCTTCGAGCCGCGAAGCATCGATGTAGCTGCGCATCAGCTTGTCGCCGAAACCATGGAAGGTGCCGGGCAGGCGCACGCTGTTCTGCTGTGCCAGGCGTTGTGCGGCGCGCTCGGGTGAGTCGGGTTTGAACGAGGTATCCAGCAGTGCCAGTTTCAACACCCGCTGCGGTGCGATGCGCAGGATTTCCTGGGCGACGTAGCCGCCGAGGGAGAAGCCGGCCAGGGCGAACTGCGCCGGGGCCTTGGCCAGCACATCTTCGGCGACCGCGCGCATCGTGGTTTGCTGGGTGAGGTCACCGACCTGGCAATCGGCGATGTCGGCGAGCGCTTCGAGTTGGGCCTGCCACAGCGTGGCGTCGTTGAGCAGGCCGGGCAGCAGTAGCAGCGGGGTTCTGGCTGCTGGGTTCTGGTTCGTTTGCATGGCGCTATTGTCGCGCCTTGGGGTGGTTTGGGGTGAGGGGTGGGGGTGGAGCGACAGCGACAGCCAAAGCAAAAGCAAAAGCCAAAGCACCCCTCCCCAGCCCTCCCCTACGCTACGCGCAAGGGAGGGGGCAGCTCCGCTCCCTCCCTTTGCCGAAGGCAAGGGGAGGGTTGGGGAGGGGTGCCTTTGGCTCCTGGCCTTCAGCGCTCAGCTCTTAACCTCACCCACCGGCAGCGTCACATTCATGATGGTCGAATCATCCGGGTCGGCCTTCACCTTGAAGCCCAGGCTCTGGCACATTGCCAGCATGGTGCTGTTCTCACGCAGCACCTGCCCTTCCACAACGTTCAAACCCAGCCAGCCGGCGTACTCGATCATGATCTGCATCAGCTTCCAGCCGATGCCGTGGCCCTTCAGGTCCGAGCGGATCAGGATGCCGTACTCGCCGCGGTTGTAGTCTGCATCGGCGTGCAGGCGCACTGCGCCGAGCATCTCGCCGGTCTTGGGATCAATCGCCACCAGCGCGATCGAGCGCGCGTAATCCAGCTGGGTCAGGCGGGCGATGAACTCGTGGCTGAAGTGCTTCACCGACTGGAAGAAGCGCAGACGCAGGTCATCGTCGGTGACACGTGCGAAGAAGGCGCGGAACAGGCCATCGTCTTCCGGCCGCACCGGGCGGATGAACGCCTTGCCGCCGTCGGACAGATCGATCGTGCGCTCCCACTCGTTGGGATACGGGAAGATCGCGAAGCGCGGATGACCACGGCCCTTGTGCAGGCGTTTGACCGGGGTGATTGCCACACGCGCATCCAGGGCGATCACGCCGTTGCGGTCGGCCAGCAGGGGATTGAGGTCCAGCGTGCGGATCTCAGGAATATCCGCCGCCAGCTGCGCCAGCTTGACCAGCACCATCGCCACCGCCCGCTCATCGGCCGCCGGCACGTCGCCATAGGCTTTGAGGATGCGCGAAACACGGGTGCGGCCGATTACTTCATGGGCAAGCCGCAGATCCAACGGCGGCAGCGCCAGGGTCTTGTCGTCGATGACCTCCACCGCCGTACCGCCGCGGCCAAACACCACCACCGGCCCGAACACCGGATCATCGGCAATGCCGGCGATCAGCTCGCGCGCCTTGGGGCGGGTCAGGCTGGGTTGCACCAGCACACCCTCGATGCGGGCCTGCGGACGCTTCTCGCGGGCACGCTGCAGGATGGTGGTCGCCGCGGACTGCACCGCGCGCAGGCTGCCCAGGTTCAAGCGCACGCCGTCGATTTCGGATTTGTGCGGGATGTCCGGCGAGAGAATCTTCACCGCCACGCTCATGCCCTGCTCCAGCAGTGGCTGGGCCAGGTCCATCGCTTCGTGCGGATCACGCGCAACCATCACTTCCAACGACGGGATGCCGTAGGCCTGCAGCAGCTTGTGCGTTGCCACCGGGTCCAGCCATTGCTGGTCATTGACCAGCGCCGCTTCGACCAGCGCGCGTGCGGTCGGCACGTCCACCACGAAATCCGCCGGCAGGCTGGGCGGCGTTTCCATCAGTGCGGTCTGCGCCTCGCGGTAACGCACCAGATGCTGGAAGCCGCGCACGGCATCGGCTTCGGTTGGGTAGGTCGGAACGCGCGCGGTATTGAGGGTGACTGTTGCGCGGTCATCATTGCCCAGCCATACCGCGAACACCGGCTTGTCGCGCAGCTGCCGCGAGCGTTGCCCGAGCGTGGTGGTCAGCGCCTGCGCGGCCTCGGCCGAGGAAGTGAACGCAGTCGGTACGTTGATGACCAGCACCGCGTCGTTGGCGTCGTCGGACAGCAGCGCTTCAATCGCCGAGGCGTAACGGCCACCATCAGCATCGACCACGATGTCGACCGGGTTGTCGCGCGACCACCCCTGCGGCAAGGCCTGGTCCAGCAGCTCGACGGTGGCTGGTGACAGCTCGGCCAGGCTGCCGCCGAGTGCCTGCAGCTGATCCACCGCCAGCCGGCCAACACCGCCGCCATTGCTGAGGATGGCCAGGCGGCGCCCCGGGAAGGTTCCGAGACGGCCCAGGGTTTCGGCGGCGGTGAACAACTCATCCAACGCGTTCACCCGCAGCAGGCCGGCGCGGTTGAAGGCCGCGCCGTAGACCGCGTCGGAATCCGCCAATGCCTGTGAGTGGGTGGTGACCACCTCTGCGCTGCCGCGCGGCTTGCGCCCGGATTTGACCACCACCACAGGTTTTGCACGGGCGGCGGCGCGGGCGGCCGACATGAACTTGCGCGCGTCGCTGATCTGGTCGACGTAGAGCAGGATGGCGCGGGTGCGGTAATCGCTGGCGAAGTAATCGAGCAGGTCGCCGAAGTCGACGTCCAGCGCATCGCCCAGCGATACCACCGCCGAGAAGCCGACCGAGCGCGCCACGCCCCATTCCACCAGCGCAGCGGCAATCGCGCTGGATTCGGAAATCAACGCGAGATCGCCGGCCTGCGGCGTGTGTGCGGCTATGCTGGCGTTGAGCCGCGCATGCGGGGCGATGACGCCCAGGCAATGCGGGCCGAGCACGCGCATGCCCTTGGGCCGTGCGGCGGCTTCCACCTGCGCGGCCAATGAGCCCGGGCCCTTGCCCAGGCCGGAGGTGAGGATGATGGCGGCGGCCACGCCCAGTTCGGCGGCCTGGCTGACGACCTGCGGCAACAGCGTTGCCGGCACGGTGATGACCACCAGGTCCGGAACCCACGGCAGGTCCTTGAGCTTCTTGACCGTGCGCATGCCATCGATTTCGGCATAACGCGGGCTGACCCAGCCAATCTGCCCGGCGAAGCCGCCGGCGCGCAGATTGCGGATCACTGCGCGGCCTGCGGAACGATCACGTGGGCTGCCGCCAATCACCGCCACCGAACGGGGGCGGAATACGGTCTGCAGGTGATAGGTGCTCATTGCGACGCCTGTTGCGGGTACCGGGTCAAAGGTACACGGCTGCGGTGCTGGGTGGGCTGCGTTGGATCAAAGTGGGGGTGTTTTGGGAGGTTGGTGGGTGCGGTCTTGATTATTGCGAAGAGCACCCCTCCCCGGCCCTCCCCGGCGCTGCGCGCAAAGGAGGGAGACAAGCTCTGCCCCCTCCCTTTGGCGTAGCCAAGGGGGTGAAGAAGGCCTGCTTGCGCGCCATTGGCGCGCGGCCTGATGAACGACCGAAGGCTATGCCTTCGGGCCGGACGGGTTGGGGAGGGGTGGCTTTTGCGGTCGCCGTTGGATCTGCTGGGAAAGCCCCTGCCGAGCATGGCTCGGCACTACATTCAGAGCAGCGTGCCGCCCAGGATCATTGCGGCGATGCTGAAATAGATCACCAGCCCGGTGACATCCACCAGCGTTGCGACGAACGGGGCCGAGGCGCTGGCCGGGTCGAAGCCCAGGCGCTTGAGCACGAACGGCAGCATCGAGCCGGACAGGGAACCGAAGGTGACGATGCCGATCAGCGCCGCGCCGATGGTCACCGCCAGCAGCTTCCAGTGCTCGCCATAGTCGTGCAGGCCGGCCAGCTGCCAGACGGTGATGCGGATGATCGCCAAGGTGCCGAGGATCGCACCCAGCACCACGCCGGTCGGCAGCTCGCGCAGGGCAACCTTCCACCAGTCGCGCAGGCGCAGTTCACGCAACGCCAGCGAGCGGATCAGCAGCGAGGTCGCCTGTGAGCCGGAGTTGCCGCCTGAGCTCATGATCAGCGGAATGAACAAGGTCAGTACCACCGCACGCGCCAGCTCGTCCTCGTAGTGCTGCATGGCGCTGGCGGTGAGCATCTCGCCGAGGAACAGCACGCTCAACCAGCCGGCGCGCTTGCGCAGCATCTCCAGGAAGCCGATCTGCATGTACGGCTTGTCCAGGGCTTCCACACCACCGAACTTGTGCACGTCCTCGGTGGATTCATCGATCAGTGCATCGAGGATGTCGTCGACGGTGACGATCCCCAGCATCTGCTGCTGCGCATCCACCACCGGGATCGCCAGCAGGTCGTGGCGGCGGATCAGCTGCGCCACCTCCTCCTGGTCGAGCAAGGCATCGACCGTCACCGGCGGATTGACCTGGGCAACCGACAGGATCGAATCCTCGGGCTCGCCGGTGATCAGCCGCCGCATCGTCACCACCTGCTGCAGCTGGCGGGTCTGCGGGTCCAACACATAGATGGCGTAGACCGTCTCGCGGCTGCGCTCCACTTCGCGGATATGCTGCAGGGTCTGCGCCACCGTCCAGTCTGCCGGCACGCCGACGAACTCGGTGGTCATCAAGGCGCCGGCGGTATTGGGCGGATAGCTCAGCAGCAGCTGGATCGAGCGCCGCGCCTCCGGCGCCAGCAGCGGGATCAGCCGCGCACGCTCGGCATCATCCAGCTCATGAACGATATCGGTGGCACGGTCGTCGGCCATCAGCCCCAGCAGGGCTGCGGCGCGGGCCGGCGGCAACGCCGCGATCAGTTCCCCAGCATGCTGCAGCTCATGGGCTTCCAGCAGTTTGACCGCACGCGGCAGTGAGAGTGCCGCCAGCGTATTGGCCGCAAGCGGCAATGGCAGGGCGTTGAGATACTCCACCGCGTCGGCGGTGTTGTAATCGGCAAGGGGCGCGCTCAGCGTGGCTGCGTCCACCACTGGCCGCAGAAATTGCTTCTGGTTCATGTTGATTCGCCTGTTCTGGATTGCGACCGCAACGCCAGCACAGGGCGAACCAGCCCTGTCAGGCGGTTGCCGTCGCTGGTGTCGACGATCGCGATCGACTTCTACTGTCGCTGGACATGGGTTGGACTCCGGAAAGGTGCTGCGCGGCTCTACCGCCAGCGGCGCGAGTCTGGTCCTGTTGGCCGACGGGGTCAAGCCTGCACCGCTGCATCCCGCCAATGGAGGGCTGCTGTTCGCATTCACTCACGGCACAGTCCGCATAATGTGAAATCGTCGGTAGGCAGCTGCCCGACCGGTCAGCTGAATCAACCAAGGAATCCCTTTCAATGCATGGCACCGGTCTCGAATTAGCCTTGGTACTGCTGCTGGCAGCGGTCATCGCCGTGCCGGTATTCAAGCGTTTCGGGCTGGGCGCGGTGCTGGGCTACCTGGCCGCTGGCGTGGTGCTGGGGCCGCATGTGCTGGGCTTCGTGCAGGACGCCGACCGCATCCTCAATGCCGCCGAGATCGGCGTGGTGATGCTGTTGTTCGTGATCGGGCTGGAGCTGTCGCCGTCGCGGCTGATGGTGATGCGGCGGCCGGTGTTCGGCGCTGGCACGGTACAGGTGCTGATCAGTGCGGTGGTGCTGGGCGGCCTGCTGTTGCTCAATCACTTCTCGTGGAAAAGCGCGCTGGTGATCGGCACCGCGCTGGCCCTGTCTTCAACGGCGGTCGGCCTGCAGCTGTTGTCCGAGCACAAGGCGCTCAATTCCGACTATGGCCGGCTGGGCTTCGCCATCCTGCTGTTCCAGGATCTGGTGGCCATTCCCCTGCTGGCGGCCATCCCCTTGCTGGGCGGGGTCAAGAACGAAACCCTGAGCTGGCAGGATGCCTCCATCGCGCTGGGTGCGCTGATGCTGGTGATCGTGCTCGGCCGGCCGATACTGCGCCAGCTGTTCAATATCGTCGCCCGTACCCGCATGCCGGAAGTGTTCACCGCCACCGCCTTGCTGGTGGTGTTGGGCACGGCCTGGTTCATGGCCGAGGCCGGGCTCAGCGCCAGCCTGGGTGCCTTCGTCGCTGGCGTGTTGCTGGCCGACTCCGAGTTCCGCCACGAGATCGAATCGCAGATCGAGCCGTTCAAGGGCCTGCTGCTCGGCCTGTTCTTCATCGCGGTTGGCATGGGCATCGACCTGAAGCGGGTTGCCGCCGAGCCCGAAATCATCGCGCTGGGCGTGGCTATCCTGCTGGCGGTGAAGTTCTCCATCCTGATCGCGCTGGGCCTGGCAGCACGCATGTCGCTGCGCAGCGCCTTGATGCTGGGCAGCGTGTTGTGGCTGGGCGGCGAGTTCGCCTTCGTGGTGTTCAACGAAGCCGAACGTGCGCATCTGCTCGGGCGCATCAACCATGACCGGCTGGTGGCGGTGGTCAGCCTGTCGATGGCGATCACGCCCTTGCTGCTGCTCGCCCTGCAACGCCTGCTGCAGCTCAAGCCGCCAGCGCGGCCAGCGCAGCCCGAGCCGGACGAAACGCTGAAGGACGCCGCTGTACAGCGGCCAAAGGTGTTGATTGCCGGCATGGGCCGTTTCGGCCAGATCGTCGGCCGCCTGCTGACCGCGCAGCGCATTCCCTTTGTGGCGCTGGAAGCCGACCCGGACACGGTCAAGGACCTGCGCCGCTTCGGCAACCAGCTGTACTACGGCGACCCGACCCGCCCTGATCTGCTGCGCGCAGCCGGCGCCGAGCACATCCGCGTGTTCGTGATGGCGATGGACGACCCGGACACCAATCTGCGTGCGGTGCGGCTGGTGCGTCGCATGTATCCCAAAGCGACGGTGCTGGCGCGTGCGCGCAACCGCCAGCACGCATGGAAGCTGCTGGACATGTCGGCCGAGCCGTTCCGCGAGGTATTCGGTTCCAGTCTTGAAGCCAGCGAGCGGGTACTGACCGCACTCGGCTTCCCGGAAAATGTTGCGCGCGACCATGTGCAGCGTTTCCGCGAGCACGATGAAGCGCTGCTCAAGGCGCAGCATCTGGTCTACGACGACGAGGTGGCGGTGATGCAGACCTCGCGCGATGCCCGCGCCGACCTGATGCATCTGTTCGAGGCCGATGCCACTGACAGCACGACGGTGAAGCCTTCAAACGACAAGGACTGAAGCGGCCTGGACTGGCATTGTCTTTTGTAGGAGCGGCGTCAGCCGCGAAGCTGACGGTGCTGAAGTCGTTGGTGTCCATGTCATCTGAAGATGTTGCGGCTTCGCGGCTAACGCCGCTTGTGTCTGCCAGCCGAGTAGATTGTGGTTGAGAGCGGAGTGCGGCAGCCCGTTACGTCGCGGTGCCCAGAAGCACGTGTAGGAGTTGGGGCGCCGCACTCCAA
>NZ_JBRREG010000052.1:0-32087 GCF_056760155.1 Stenotrophomonas sp. STEN022 | reverse complement strand
GCAAGAAGCCGATGATCTGCTCTTCGCTGAAACGCTTTTTCACGTCCAATCTCCTTCTCGTTGGGGATTGGACTCCAAAGCAGCTTGCTACTCAATTGAGGGGGGGCGTCGGGAGATCGCCTGGATCGCCGGTTTGGTGCTGAACTCGTGGATCAACCAGCCAGCGGCCAGCGCGACCAACAGCAGGATCAGCAGCGGGCTGTGTTCCAGCCATTCACCGGGGCGGGTCGGCTTGGTTTTGACCGGTGCCGCATCGCTCATGACATCCACGCCGCAATCAGCGGCATCGCGTGCGGAATTGGCAGCCGGTGCGGTGACGTAGGAAATGATCAGCGATACCACCACCAACGCGGCCAGCAATACGCCGGACTGCCACAGGAAGATGGTTTCAGTGAACGGGATGACGCCGGTGATCGACAGGATCGACGGCGGCAGGCTGGCCGGGTTGGCCTGGAGCTGTGCGGCGGATGAGGACAGGCCTAGCGCCCACACCGCACCCAGGCCGAGATACGCCGCCGCGCCAGCAGCGCGGTAATCCATCTTCAATTCGCTGCGGCGGGCCAAGGCACGTACCAGCAGGCCGGCGAACACCAGGCTCAGGCCCCAGTTCAACAACGAGGCGGTCATCGACACGATGGCGACCAGTGCGACCGCGCTGCGGCCGTTCTTGGGTACGCGGGCCAGCCGATCGATCAAGCGCGAGGCCGGACCCGACGAGGCCACCACATAGCCGCCGATCACCACGAAGGCCATCTGCATGGTGAAGGGAATCAGGCTCCAGAAGCCGTCACCGAAGGCCTTGGCGGTGTCGGTAGGTGCGGCGCCAATGGACAGCGCGGCCAGCGAGACGGCGGCCAGGGCGAGGGCGGCGAACACCCAGGAATCGGGGAACCAGCGTTCGGCGAAATTCGCACAGCGGATCGCAAAGCGCGCCGAGGCGGTGTCTTGGGTCGTGGGCTGCATGGGGCGGATACCGTGGGAAGCAACCGGGGGACGGTAGCGCGGCAGCAGTGATGGGTGGAACTGGACCTTTGGATAGTGCCTGCGTATTCATGCACGAGCGCCGAGGCCGGCACGATGCCTGCTGATTTCCCGAGTGCAGCCATGTCTCTCCCTCTCCGTTTGCCGGAGAGGGAGGGCACGCTGCCTGCTTACTCGGCAGCGTCGTAGGAGAACTGGATACCAGCGGTACCGCCGGTGCTGATGAATAGCTCCATGAACTGCTTGGCGGTGTCGGCGCGGTTCCAGTCGCGCTGCAGTTCGCAGAACAGCTGCGGCACGCTGATCATCTTGCCGCCAGCCTGCTCGATGCGACGCAAGGCTGCCTCGTGCGCGGCCAGCGAAGTGCCGCCCACAGCGTCCACCGGTACATACACCTCATAGCCTTCGCGCAGCGCATCCAGCGCCGGGAAGGTGAGGCAGGCCTCGGTCCACAGGGCAGTCATGATCAGCTTCTTGCGGCCGGTGGCTTCCACGGCCTTGCGGAACTCCACGTCCTCCCAGGAGTTGATGGTGGTGCGGTCGTAGGTGGGCTCATCCTTCAGTACGCGGCGCAACTGCGGGATCGGCGGGTGGTTCAGGCCGGTCTTCACGTTGACCGTGGAGTGCACGATCGGCAGGCCGTAGACCTTGCCGGCCTTGGCCACGCCGACGATGTTGTTGACCAGCAGCTGGCGATCCATCGAGGCGATGGAGTTCACCTGTACCGGCTGGTAGTCGATGACGATCAGTGCCGCGTTTTCCGGGGTCAGCAGGTCGTCACGCTTGGGGTCACGTTTGGTTTCACTGGTCATGGCGAGTTTCCTTTCTGGGGTGCTGAAGGCGCAGCACGCGCTTGGGCATCGCGCCGCATATCGCGGCGGGGTAAACGGGGGCTTACTTGACGAGGTCCATGAAGTACGCCGCTTCCATGCGCTCGACGGCGTCGGCGTGGTGCGTTTCGAAATACTTGATGTGTGGACCGTGGTGATGGTGCTTTTCGCGCAGCTCATGGCTGGCCCAGTGCTCGACGAAGATGAAGCGGCGTGGGTCTGCCTGGTCGCGATACAGGTCATAGCGCAGGGCACCTTCTTCCTTGCGCGATGTATCGACGACGACCTTCAGTGCGTCGTGCAGCTGTTGCTCGCGGCCCTGCTTGGCGTAGAGAACAACATTGATGAACAGCTCGGACATGGGAACTCCCGGCGATGTGGGCTGTTGCATGTTCGGTTGCGATGCTGGCTACGCCTTGCGGTTGCGGCGGAGCCAGCTCGCGATAGGGCTCAGCTACGCTGCGAATCCAGCTGCTCGTGGTTGGTCACCACTTCCTGTGCCTTGCTGTAGCTCTCGATCAGCAACTGGTAGTTGGGGAAGATGTTGGTGTACGCCTGCGCCCATTCGGCGGCGTCTTCGCGGTTCCAGGTCTTCTGCAGTTCCGAGGCGACCGCTGCCACATCGATGACCACGACGCCGGCCTGCATCATCCGCGCCAGGGTGATTTCCTGCGCCTGCTTGGAATAGGTGCCGGAGGCATCAATCACCGCGAACACCTGGTAGCCATCGGCCACCGCCGCAATCGACGGGAACGCCATGCACACGCTGGTGATGGTGCCGGCAATGATCAACTGCTTCTTGCCGGTGTCCTTCACTGCCTGCACGAAGTCAGGGTTGTCCCAGGCGTTGATTTCGCCTTTGCGCGCCACGTATTTCGCATGCGGTGCGTTCTGGT
The DNA here is from genome assembly GCF_056760155.1 of Stenotrophomonas sp. STEN022. Taxonomy (NCBI): domain Bacteria; kingdom Pseudomonadati; phylum Pseudomonadota; class Gammaproteobacteria; order Lysobacterales; family Lysobacteraceae; genus Stenotrophomonas; species Stenotrophomonas sp. STEN022. The sequence continues at coordinate 29,380 of NZ_JBRREG010000052.1, read as the reverse complement.
GGATCTCCGGAATCAGTGGGCCATTCGGGCCCTGCGGTACCGAGGCGGTGGTGATCACCGGGATCTTCGCCAGCGAGGCAAGCTTGGCCAACGTCGATGCCAAGCGCCGCAGCGTGGTGAACGGCATGTCGTGCACGGTCTGGAACAGGCCGCTCTGGTGATCGATCAACAGCATCGCGACGTTGTCCGGATCGATGACGGGTTTTGCGCCATTGAAGTTGGCAACTTGAGGGAAGGTATACATGGCTGTCTCACCATTGGGAGGGGCAGGGTCGCGCCGACGGAGTAACGCCAGCGCGAGAGAAAGATGACCGGGTGGTTAAACCCGGTCATCGGCGGATTACGCTGCGATCTGGCCGAAGCGGCCGGAGTTGAAGTCATCCATCGCCTGACGGATTTCATCCTGCGTGTTCATCACGAACGGGCCGTAGCCGGCGATGGGCTCGTCGATCGGCTCACCGGCCAGTACCAGCACGGTGGCGTCGGCATTGGCCTCCAGCTCCACCTCACCGGCAGCGCGGTCGAACAGCACCAGCTGGCCTTCGCGGGCAAGCTGGCTGCCGTTGAGCAACACAGTCCCGTGCAGGATCACCATCGCCACGGTGTGGCCTTCGGCGAACTGCAGCGTGGTGTGCTTGTCACGCGACAGGCGCAGGTCCCACACGTCCATCGGCGTGTGCGTGCGGGCCGGTCCACGCTGGCCGCCGAATTCACCGGCAATCACCCGCACCTTGCCGGCGTCATCGGCCAGCGGCACCACCGGAATGTCGGCGTTGCTGATGTTCTGGTAGCCGGGTGCCGACATCTTGTCCTTGGCCGGCAGGTTGACCCACAGCTGCACCATCTCCAGCTTGCCACCGCGCTGGGTGAAGGCTTCGGAGTGGAACTCCTCGTGCAGGATGCCGGAGGCAGCAGTCATCCACTGCACGTCACCCGGGCCGATCTCGCCACCGGCGCCAGTCGAATCGCGGTGTGCCACCTCGCCTTCATAGACGATGGTGACGGTCTCGAAACCACGGTGCGGATGCTGGCCAACGCCGCGAGGGCTGTCGGTCGGGCTGAACTCGGCCGGGCCGGCGTGGTCCAGCAACAGGAAGGGGCTGAGCTGGCGGCCGTGGGTGTTGTAGGAAAACAACGAACGGACCGGGAAGCCATCACCAACCCAGTGCGGGCGGGGCGCGCTGTACAGGCCACTGATCTTCTTCATCTGTCTGCTCCTTGGGCGGCGCGGGGTGCGCCGGCGTTGGAACAAAGATTAGATTTGGGACGATCACGCCGGTAGATGGCAAAAAGTGGTCTGATAGTCCTATTTGGTGAACGCTGGAGTTGCAATGCAGGACCTGAACGACCTGTACTACTTTGCCAAGGTGGTCGAGCACGGCGGCTTTGCCCCGGCCGGGCGCGCGCTGGGCGAGCCCAAGTCCAAGCTGAGCCGGCGTATTGCCCTGCTGGAGGAACGGCTGGGGGTGCGCCTGATCCAGCGTTCCACCCGCCACTTCTCGGTCACCGAGGTCGGCCAGACCTTTTATGCGCACTGTCGGGCGATGCTGGTGGAGGCCGAAGCCGCGGCTGAATCCATCGAGCTGACCCGCTCGCAGCCGCGTGGCGTGGTGCGGGTGAGTTGCCCGACCATGCTGCTGGATTTCCGGGTGGCGGCGATGGTGGCCGAGTTCATGGCGCATTGCCCGGACGTGGAAGTGCATCTGGACGCCACCAACCGCCGCGTCGACGTCATCGCCGAAGGCGTGGATGTGGCCATCCGCGTGCGCCCGCCGCCGCTGGAAGACAGCGAGCTGGTGTTGAAGGTGTTGGCCGAGCGCACCCAATGCCTGGTGGCGGCCCCCTCTTTGCTTGACACACATGGCCATTCGCACGGCCCCGCCGATCTGCATCTATTGCCCAGCGTTGCCTTGGGTGTGCCGCAGGGCGAGCACATCTGGCGCTTGATCGGCCCTGATGGGGCGAGCGCCGAAGTACCGCATCATCCGCGTTTGATCACCCGCGGCATGGTGGCGTTGCGTGCCGCCGCATTGGCCGGCGTCGGCGTGGCGCAGTTGCCAACGATGATCGTGCGTGACGCGCTGGATGCAGGGCAGTTGGTCAATGTCGCCCCGGACTGGGCACCGCCGAAAGAAATCATCCATGCGGTGTTTCCTTCCAGACGCGGCTTGTTGCCGTCGGTGCGCTTGTTCATTGATCACCTTGCGGCGTCCTTCGCTGCGCTGGATGAATCCTGATCGAAGCAGCGGCGGCGATGCGCTGGTCACGGAAATTGAACGCTGCTCTGGCAAGAATGAGCGCTTCGCACAAACGGAGTTGCTGCATGCGTGTTGCTGCTGTGTCACTGGCTTGTCTCAGCGTTCTTGTCGCCGCCTGCGGGCGCGATGCACCTGCTGATCAAATTGCTGCAGCACCGGAAGCTGCGCCTGCGGCGGCCATAGCGCCGGTATCGTCCAGCGCGGAAGTGCTTACCGCAGGCAGCATCGAGTTCCCGGTGATACCGACCATCATGGTGCCCAGCATCATCGGCAGCGGTCCGGCACAGAGGCGGCTGGAGCTGTCGATGCAATCGCTGATCGATCCGGTCGCCGGCATCAGCGTGCGCCCGGCAAACTGCGCCACCGATGGTGGACTGGTCAACGAAAGCGGCTTCACCAACGTCGATGCGCAAGGCAACCTGGAGCGCGTCGGCGGCCACGGCGTGTTCAACATCGGTGCCGATGGCAGCGGCCAGGCGGTGACCGGTGACGGCGTGGTGGAAGTAAAGCCGGATGGCAGCGGTAGCGTGGTCAACGAGGCAGGCACCTTCGAAGTGAATGCCGATGGCTCCGGCACCTATGTGGGCGCGCACGGCAACATCGAGCTGGACGGCAAGGGCGGCGGCAGCTGGGTGGGGGGCTTCGGCAGCATCGAGAACCACGGTGATGGCTCGGGCAGCTGGGTTGGCAGTGACGGCAACATCGAGATCCACGCCGACGGTTCGGGCAAGTGGATCGGCGGCCCTGAAGGCATCGTCGAAAATCGCGGCGAGGGCACCGGCACGCTGGGTGCGGTGCGGCGCGAAGTGAAGATGGCGCCGCTGCCGCCGTTGTTACCCGCCGGCAAATTCCCGCTGCTGGACAAGTTCAAACCGTCCGGCGCGCCGTGCGGCTACGTGATCACCCTCAACGACAAGGTGTTGTTCGATTTCGATAAGGATGTCATCCGTCCTGATGCCGGCAAGGTACTGGATGTGCTGGCGACGGCGCTGGGCAAGGTGCCATCCAGCGCGATGGAGATCCGCGGCCATACCGACGCCAAGGGTAGCGACGACTACAACCAGGATCTGTCCGAGCGTCGTGCACAGGCCGTGCTTGCCGCATTGCGCCAGCGCGGCAGTGCCACCGAAGCGACGGCACACGGCTACGGCGAATCGCAGCCGGTTGCGCCGAATGAGGTCAATGGCAGGGACAACCCCAGCGGCAGGCAGCTGAATCGGCGTGTGGAGATATTCGTCCGCACGTAAGTCTGGGTTTTGCGGGAGCGGCGTCAGCCGCGAAGCCACTGCACCCACCGAAGCAGCAGACAGCAATATCCCAACCGGCCTGATAGCAATTGCCACGAATGCCAGACCAGCAGGCATTCGTGGCATCGCGGCTGACGCCGCTCCCACAAATACGGTCATGCTTCGCTGGGTGATCTTGGTGATCTTGGTGATCTTTGGTCCATGCATGAGGCCCCCAGCCGAGCATGGCTCGGCACTACCGCTGAGGTGTTGATGACCATCGGCCCGTGTCAGGCAGTGCGGGCTTGCCGCATCATGGTCTTCTCAGACAAGCGAGAGGTTGGTGATGCATGTGTTCCGTCCTGCAGTACTGGGGTTGGCCCTGATGGCCGCCATGGGTTTGGCCAACGCGGCGCCGGCGGTGGCTGACGTGGACGCACGCGGGGTGAAGATCAGCGAGGCCGCGTATCCGGGCACCATCCGCCTCGAAGTGGACGCCACCGATCTGGGCCAGCGCGTGTTCAAGGTACGGCAGACGGTGCCGGTGCAGCCGGGCCTGCAGCGCTTCCATTACCCGGCCTGGTTGCCGGGCAGTCATTCCCCCAGCGGCCAGATCGAAAAGCTGGCCGGGCTGGTGATCAATGCCAATGGCCAGCGCCTGGAATGGGTACGCGACCCGCTCGACGTCTACACCTTCAACGTGCAGGTGCCCGAAGGCGTTACCGAACTGCGCATGGACTTCCAGTTCCTCAGCCCCACCGATTCGGCGCAGGGTCGCACGGTGATGACGCCGAACATGCTCAACCTGCAGTGGAACGCGATGCTGTTGTACCCGGCCGGTCACGCCGCACATGCCATCACCTACCAGGCCAGTGCGCGTTACCCGCAGGGCTGGGAGGCGGCCAGCGCCCTGACCGTGGCCAGCCGCAACGGCGACACCGTCAACTACGCACCGACCAATCTGGAAATCCTGGTGGATTCGCCGGTGTTCGCCGGCCGTTATCACCGCATGTTCGATCTGGCCCCGGCCGGTACGCGTCCGGTGCGCTTGAACGTGTTTGCCGACCGCGCAAAGGATCTGGAAGCCAAGCCCGAGCACATCGAGCAGCACCGGGCGCTGGTAACCCAGGCACGCAAGCTGTTCGGTGCCGAGCACTACGACCACTACGATTTCCTGTTCGCGGTGACCAACCAGCTCGGCGGTATCGGCCTGGAACACCAGCGCTCCAGCGAGAACAGCGAAGACCGTGATTACTTCAGCGGTTGGGATGCCAAGGTCGGCAGCAGCGATCTGCTTGGCCATGAGTACACCCACTCCTGGGACGGCAAGTACCGTCGTCCGGCCGACCTGGCCACGCTGAACTACAACGTGCCGATGCAGGGCAGCCTGCTGTGGGTCTACGAAGGGCAGACCCAGTACTGGGGCAATGTGCTGACCGCGCGCGCTGGCATCCGTCCGCTGGACGCGTCGCGTGATGCGCTGGCGATGGTTGCGGCTACCTATGCGGACAACCGCCCTGGCCTGGAGTGGCGTTCGCTGGGCGATACCACCAACGACCCGGTGATCGCGCGCCGTAAGCCCAAGCCGTATCGCGGCTACCAGATGAGCGAGGACTATTACCAGGGCGGGCAGATGCTATGGCTGGAAGCCGACGTGCGCCTGCGCACGCTCAGTGGCGGCAAGCGCAGCCTGGATGATTTCGCCAAGGCCTTCTTCGGCCAGAACGATGGCCAATGGGAACGCCCGGATACCTATACCTACGACGACGTTGCCGCGACCCTGGAGCAGGTGCAGCCGACCGGTGACTGGTCGCAATTCCTGCGTGATCGCCTCGAACGCAAGACCGGCCTGGTCGGCGGCATCGAAGCGGCTGGCTGGAAGCTGGTCTACAAGGACAAACCCAGCGCGTACTTCAAGGCGATGATGAAGGGTCGCGGTGCCAACTTCATCTACTCGCTGGGTGTTTCTTTGAGCCCGGCCGGTTACGTCAACGAAGTACGCTGGGACAGTGCGGCGTTCAACGCCGGCGTCGGCACCGGCATGCAGGTGCTGGCAGTGAACGACCTGCAGTACAGCGCCGACGAGCTGGAGGAAGCCGTGCGTGCGGCCAAGGACAGCAAGCAACCGGTGCGCCTGCTGGTGAAGGAAGTGGATGTTTACCGCACGCTGAGCATCGACTACCACGACGGCCTGCGTTACCCAACGCTGGAGCGGATCGAAGGCAGCACCGATTACCTCACGCCCATCTTCACCGCCCGCAAGTAGTGCCGAGCCATGCTCGGCAGGGGATTTGCTGGCAAGATCAAAAGCTCCCCTCATCCGCCCCTACGGGGCACCTTCTCCCGCAAGCGGGAGAAGGGCCAAGGCTAAAGCAGGCCCTTGTAGTGCCGAGCCACGCTCGGCAGGGGCTTTACCGGCAAGATCAAAAGCCTCCCCTCATCCCAACCCTTCTCCCGCAAGCGGGAGAAGGGCTAAAGCTAAAGCTAAAGCTAAAGCCGAAGCCAAAGGCCGCCGGCAGCTGTAGTGCCGAGCCATGCTCGGCAGGGGCCTTGCAAGAAAAGCCACAGCGCAGCACCGCTGCGCTCAACAGGTAAGGCCGTCGGCCCCCTTGCAGATCAATTCGCTATCTGCACATCATCGATATACACATTGAGGTCATACGCGGTATTGGCGTGATATAGCCAGATCGCATCCAGCGTGACACTGCTGCCGGTGATCGCCCCATTGCCATTCACCCAGGCATTCCACTGCGCCGCGTCGTTCAATGACCACGACACATAGGTCCAGGTATTGGCAGCGATGGCCTTGCTGCTTGAACGCTCGGTGCCATCACCGTCGTCGATGCCGATGCCAACCGTGGTTCCGGTACCGCCACTCCACACCCAGAACCCGACGACACCATTGGCGCGGGTCAGCGCGGTATTGCTTGCAGGCGCACCACTTCCCGACAGCAGACGCACCGCCCAGTCGGCAGCGCTCGCGGTGTTGTCCTTCAGCAGCACCCGCAACGAACAGCTCCCGTTCTTCTGTGTGGTGCAATCCCGTGTGGCGGTGGATGCCGTGCTGATACCGGTGGTGCTACCCGAATAGCTGGGGCTGGTATCGAAATGGCCGACGCTGCTCTCGAAGCGATCCAGGTAGGTGACCGTGCCGGTGCCACCACCGCTGCCCGGATTCAGCAGCGTGTAGTACTTGGACCAGTTCCAGTTGATGCCCGGGTCGGTATGCGTCTGCCCGCTGTAATGCTGGTGGCCCTTGATCTTGACACTGGCAGCCAACACGTTGATGCCGCTGCTGGATGCCCCGCTATACGCACTGGCGCAACTGATCGCGCTATACGTGGCGCAGAAGTTGCGAACCAGTGCTGCCGAAGCGTCATACATGGCATTGGTGTACCAGGAGCTGTTGTCGACGTAGCCCTCGTGCTCGATGCCCAAGGTATAGCTGTTCTGGCTGCCGACGTGCCAGGCGGTATCGGCATTGCGCACCATCTGCGTCACCTGTCCGTCGGAGGAGCGGATGACATAGTGCGCGCTGACCTGCGCGGAAGCATTCTTGAACCAGGAGATGGTGCCGGCGTAGCTGCCCTGCGTGGTGTGGATGGTCACTGCACTGATCGCTGCCGAGCGCGATGCCGCGTAGTTGGAGGTCGAGGCGGCGCTCCAGATCGCGGGGCCATAGTCGGTGCTCTGGATGCTGGCCTCCAGCGCAGGGCTGGCGGCGGTATCTCCGGCCGCAGTGCTGCCTGCCTGCAGGGTTTCGCTGATCGGGTCGATACGGAATGCGTCGGTCTCGACGCGATCCCTGCTCACATCCAGGCGCACCATCGGCGCGCGCAATGTCACCAGCTGCGGCGCGTCGAAGGCCTGCTCCCAGGCGATGGCACGCTCGGGTACGACGATGCCGCGATCATTGACGCCGCGGTCCTGCGCCAGCAGCACATCGTAGGCAAAGCTGGTGCGTGCATAGTCATCGACGGCGCTGCGTGCGGCCAGGCCGCTGCCGCGAGGCGCATAGCCCGCGTAGCGCATCAACGCGGGACGGATTGCTTCAGGTGTCGGCGCGCCGCCAGTGCCGGCTTCGGGATGGTCCAGGCGGATCTGCGCATCCAGCAACGCAGCGGCCGCCAGGATATTGGTTGCCGCGTCGTTGCGCACGGCAGTTGTGGACACGCCAAGCAGCTTGGCGGCTTCGCCAACCTGGTCCTCGAAGCCACCACCGGCATACAAACCCATCACGCCCCAGGCGGGCGGCATGCGCAGATGCGCCTGGTCCTGGTCGGGCGCATCGGGTTGCAGTGGCGACCAGCGGCTCTGCACGAACGCCAGCGACTCCAGCGTGCCACGCGGGATGCCGGGGTAGCGGCGATACGCTTGCTGGAAGTAGCGCGCGTACATCGCCCGCAAGGGCAGCATGCGTGCTTCTTCCATTTTCAGTTGCATGTCCAGTACCTGTTCGTTGTTGGCAACAGGTGGCTTGATCGTGGTTTGGGCAAGTGCGGGAACAACTATGGCACTGGTGATGACGGCAGACAGCAGCACGGCGGTATGACGGTGCATCATCGGTAGGACCCCCAAGCTTGGAACCCCCTGCGTGTGTGGTTCTACCGCAGCGGTTTTGGGTGTGGGTGAAGGCCGGGGTCAATCAGTGATGGGGTTCAAGGAGTTGTTGGATTGGTTGCATGCTGGCGCGGATTCAGTGCGATGCGAGAGGCACCCTCCCCAACCCATCCGGCCGGAAGGCGCAGCCTTCGTTCGTTCATCAGGCCGCGCGCCAATGGCGCGCAAGCAGGCCTTCTTCACCCCCTTGCCTACGGCAAAGGGAGGGGGCTGATCATGGGCTCCGACGCGCTATGTGCTGACTTGCCTTCCCACGCATGCGGGGGATCAAAGGGCCTGCCCCCGCGAAGGCGGGGGTACCCGAAAGGCGGAAGGGGGCGCTGTTGATGTTGCTCTTTCCAAGCCATCAATCACTTCAGCCTTGCGCTGCCGCTCCACCCGTTCGCCTGCGCTCCAGCCACCAAAGCAAGGAGGCGATCAGCACGAACCCCAGCAACCAGGGCCAACGCGGCCCCGGGATCGGCAGTGGGGTTGTACGCACGGCACTGCCGCTCAATGCAAACGTCGCATCGCGCATCTGTTGCGCATGCAATGCGACTGCTTTCTCCGGGTCCAGCAGCAGCATGCTCTGCTGCTGTTCGCCTGCTTCAACGCGGTGCCATCCGGCCATCTGTGGCCACGCCGCAACACAGTTGCCAGCGGAAGGGTCGGGCAGTAGTTCGGTACGGCTGCCGTCCTCGGCGACCATCTGCGCGGGAGCGCTCAGTCCGCAAAGGCTGAAGCGTTCGCCACTCCAGGCCCAGGCGGGCAATGGCAGCGTGGGCGAATCCGGAAGCGATCGGGCGACGCTCGCCAAGGCGGCGTTCCATAGTTCGGCGTGCATGTCGGCATGGCCCGAGAGCACCAGCGCATAGCTGTCAGTGATCGGCAGCACGCCAACCCTGCCCAGGCCAAGTGCGCGCCAGCCACCTATCGCGCTGCCGTCCGCTGCGCGCAGCAAGGGCACCACATCAGCGCTGCTGAGTTCCAGATTGAAGCGCTCGACCGCAAGCGTGGCTCTGTTCTGTTCGGCATCGGTAATGCTGCGTAGTGCGACCGGTTTGGTCTGGTCACCGCCGCGTGCCTCCAGGCCCCATTCGCGCAACGCGCGGCGAGCGCTGCCGTCCAAGGCACCGCTGGTACGGACCAGTACACCCAGTCCGCCGCGTATCGCCTCGGTGATCGCCGCTCGCTGTGCGGATGACAGGCCCGCAAGCCGGCGCTCATCAAGCAGCAGCAGGTCCAGGCGGGCGAGACTGGCAGCATCGAGTGAGGCCGGCGCATCACCCATCTGCAGGCCGCCACCGATCAACATGCTGGTCTGCAGCGTTGCGCCGATATCCTTGCCCCAACGTTGCAGATACTTCAGTTCAGGGCCAGGGGCACCGGCGAGCATGCGGATGCTGGGAGCTGTGCTTTCGCGTACACGCACGGGCACCGGAAGTTGGTCCAGCACCTTGCCGCCGGCATCCAACACGCGCAGTGTAAAAGCCACATCGCCGGGTTCGCGCGCGCTGGCACGCAAACTCGCCCGGCCTGCTGCGTCAGTGGTGCTGATATCGACACGATGAGCGGCAGGGTCCAGCAGTTCCACGCGTACTTCAGGCATGCCCTGCACGCGGCTGTGCACGGTGAAGGCCGCACCCGGCGCGAGCAACGGCGGTGCCTGCAATTCCACCAGCCCTCGCGGTGCAGCGGTGGGCAGAAAGCGTAGCGGCGGCAGCGCGATATCGCGATCACGTGCTGGCAGGCCCTGGCCGACGATCACCAGCTCACGTGTGCCTGGGTGCTGACGTAGCGCGGTTGCAAGATCCGGCACTGCCGTCGCAGACGCCAGCACCGCTGCTTCCGGCAGGCGCACATAGGTTGCTGCCGGCACGGCCGCAACCTCCGCCGTGCTTGCGCCGGCTGTGGCAACCACCAGCGTTCCCGCACGACCGGAGCGCGATGGTGGATACAGGGTGAAGTACAGCAACACAGCGGCAGCAAGCTGCAGCAACAGCAAGGGGGCAAGACGCGCTGTGCGCGGGCGTGGCGACAGCGCGAAGCGTAGGCTGCCCAGCACGACGGCCAGTGCGAGCAGGACGAGCGGGAGCCAGGGCGTCATCGTGCTGGCTCCTGCGGTGCCGAGAGTGCTTCAAGGTAGCGACGACCGGCGGCGTCCGCTGCATTGCGGCGCGCGGGCGGCCCGTCGGCGCGACGCAGGGCCGGCCACAGTTGCGCACGCAGTTCGTTGCGGCATGTGCGGCAATCGGGCTGCTGACGCAGCGCGTCTATCGCTGCGACGACGTCCAGCGGATCGGGCACGGCGTTGGGGTGTGCGTCCAGCCAACGCGACAAGGCATCAAGATCGATGTTCTCGTCGGTGGATGCCAATGCATGCCACGCATTGGCGACGACGGCATCACCTGCAGGTCGCGCCGTCAGCTGCACAGCGCGATTGCCAAGCCCATCGCGCTTGCCGGTCATGCGCCGGGCCATGTCGATGGGCGGCAATTCACTGCCCACGCGCGCCAGATAGATACGCTCGGCCTGCTGCACCTGTTTGATGAAGGCCAGGGCTTTATAGGCGTATGGCAGCGCCTGATCCGGGTGGCCCTGGCGTAGGTGGCCCTCGGACTGCCACATCTGGTCGAGCGCGGACTTGAGGATGGCGCGGGTCTGCGGATCGAGCAGGGTGGCGGCCTCGGCATGGTCGTGGGTATGGCCGTACTCGGACAGCACGTCGGTGGCGCTGCCGAACACCGGTGTGCTTTCGGCTGCGCCGCCGTGGTCGTGGCCGTGTCCATCATCTTCCGCATGATCGGCGTGATCCGCATGTCCTTCGGCACCGGCTGCATCGCTGGTCGGCAGGTCGCCGGTCGGCGGTGCCTTCGCACCACCCTCGGCTTCTTCGCCGAGGAACTGGCCGTAGCGCAGGCGCAGGATACGCTGGTCCACGCCGATGGCATCGGCGCGCTTGATGAAGGTGTCCGCATCGAGGCTGCCGCGCTGCTTGAGCAGTGCTTCGGCGTCGATGATGATCTGCCGCTGGCTGCGGAAGTAGGCCGGCATCACCTTCTTGATCGCGCCTTCCAGATCACTGGCCTGCACCTGCTGCTCGCTGGGCAGGCGCAGGATCAGGCTGGCGCTGCGCGCCTCCTGCGGCTGCGGGCTGCGGTTGTCGCGGACGCTCAGGCGCGCGACAACTTCATCGCCAGGTTCCAAGCCGAGCGCGGCCAGGTCGGCGCTGTAGGCGAAGCGTCGTGCCGTCGCCGGTCCGGTGCCACTCAGCGTCAGTTGCCGCTGCTGGAAGCTGATGTTTTCACCGCTGCCTTTTGCGGTGGTGATATCAAGCGTAGCGGCGCTGTTGACGCCGAAATCATCGCTGGCTTCAAAGCGCAGTTGCCACGAGCGCTGACGCGGTGCTGCCTGGTTGAGTGTCTGTGCCGGCTCGATGACCTTGACCAGTGGCGGGCGGTCCACCACCACATCGAGGCGATAGGCGCGTCCGGCGGCCGTCATCGCCGGCTCGGTGTGGATACGGTACAAGCCCGCACGATGCAACACCTCGCTAGCGCGCCAGTAGTCACCATCGCGCTGCAATGCCAGCCGGCGGCCGTCGTGGAACTGCAGCCACGCGTGCTGCGGCTGTGGCGCGAACTGCAGGCGCCACTGCAGACGGCTGCCTTGCAGGGCGCGTGCGTCGAGCTTGTCACCGGAGCTTGCTGCTTGGCCGCTGTATGTTGGGGGTGTGACCTGCAGCCAGCTGCCACGCAAAGCGGGCGCGCTGTTCGCCGCGACGCTGCCAGCCGGGCTTACATCAGCACCAGGGGGTGCATTGACCACACCGCGCGGCCATAGCAGTGCAGCCGCCGCGATCAACACGGCAACCAGAAAGCACAGCAACACGCGTGGCAAAGGCCAGCGAGGACGCAGGTCCGGCGGATTGCTTTGCAGGCGCTGTTCGATATGGCGGCGCTGGCGTTGCTGCAACGGGTTGAGCGTGGACGCTGCGGCGAACAGCAGGTCAGCACTGTCCTCGAAGCGCGGATGGTCGTTCAGACGTGCAACCAGCCAGCGCGCATCCAGCCGTCGCGCACGCCATACCGCGACGCCCGCAGCAACCAGCAAGCCCGCCGTGGTGATCATGCAAGCGGCATCGAGGCCGAACATGCGCGTTGCCAGCACGCCGACCGCCAGGGCCAGCGGCAGTCCGGCGGACAAGGCAATCAGCAGCGTGCGTCGCCGTGCAGCGCGCAGCAGAGCAGGCGCGTTCATGCCTGGCCTCGTCGGCGCGGTGCACTGGCCAGCCAGCGCTCAAACAGGAACAACAGGGCTATTGCCAACAGCAGCCAGTGGCTCAGCTCGGTTGCTGGCTGCGGATACGGCGTAGCGCCGGTGCCCGGCTGCATCGTCGCTGCCAGCGCACGGCGCGGTGTGGGTGCAGCCTGCAGTACCGAGCGCAGTCCAGCTGGGAACTCCGCATCAAGCAGCACCGGCAGGCTTGCCGGCTGCAGCGGTGCCGCCCAACGCAGCCATTGGCCTTGTGGCGTGCTGATCTGTTCAATGACCAGTACGCCGTTGGTATCGCGCCATAGCGGCGTGCGTTGGGCATCGGCGGGTACCTGTGTGCGTGTATCCACCAGCAGGCGGCCGCCGCGTTGCAGCCATGCGCTTGTATCGGCTGGCAGCGGCTTGGCCGACAGCCAAACGCGTAGCGTGTCGTCACCGCTGAACGCGGCCGTGTCATCGGCCGTCTGCGGCCTGGCGCTACGCCAGGCACTGGCAGCCGCATCGAGATAGCGCACGCCCGGCTTGCCAGCTTCGTCGTGCCGGATCTGCAGCTGCGGCGACGCGATGGTCGTCTGCTTTTCCGTCGCAGTGGTCTGCTCCAGCACCTGCCAGCGCACCGCACGCGAGAGCTGTGGCCGTTGCGCGTCCAGCCCATCGAGTACCGACGGGACAACCACGGTGAGCGTGGCGTCGGCTGGCAGCGAGGCGTCCAGCTCTCGCAACAGGCTGGATACCGGCTGCGGGCCTTGCGGCGCGGCGGCTTTGTCGATGCGCGGGAAGCCCGCTGCCAGCCACAACCACTGCGCGTCGGCGGTGCCAACGCTGCGTTGGGCGGCGGCAAGGTCAACCCCGGGCACTACGGCGATGCGCGGCTGGGTATCAGGCACACCTGTCAGTGCTGGCCGTGCCAGCAGCATCGCCAGCAGGGCGAGCAGCAGCAAGCGCAGCACCAGCAGCGGCCATTCGTCGAAGCGGATGCGGCGACGCGGACGTGGCTTGGCCGACAGCCAGCGCAGCGCGGCGAAGTCGATGATGCGCTGTTCGCTGCGGCGGGCGAGGTGGATCAGCAGCGGCAGCAACAGTGCTGCCAATGCCAGGAAACCGGCCGGGAACAGCCACAGCAGGCTCATGCGCCGCTCCCGCTGCGGCGCCCGAACAGGCGTTGCAAGGGTGCATCGATGGCTTCATCGAGATAGGCGGTGTCATGGCGGATGCCGGCGGCCTGCAGCCGTGCATCCAGCACGCGCTGTGCTTCCTTGAAGCGGGCGAGGTATTCGCCGCGCACCGTTGCGCCATCGCTGAGCAGCTCATCGCCGGTTTCCGGATCGCGGAAACGGTGGCCATCGCGGAACGGGAAATCACGCTCTTCAACGGTCAGCAGCTGCAGGTGTACGACGTCGCGGCCGGCTTTGGCCAGGCGCTCGGCCAGCTCAACACCTGCGGTATCAAAGCCATCGCCGACCATCACCACCAGGTCATTGCTGGCGATGCGTTCCCACAAGGGCGACAGCTTCTGCTGTGGTGGCCATTGCCCTGCAGCCTTCAACGCATGCAGCTGCAGGTGCAGCCGATCACGTTGGCGCAGGCCGTTGCCGGCTGGCAGCAGCTGCACGCCATCACCGCCAAGTGCGATCAGGCCGAAGGCATCGCCTTGCTGCATCGCCAGCTCGGCGAGGCAGGCGACCAGTACCTTGGCCGCGTCCAGGCGCTGCCAGTCGGGCCGTGCCTGATCGGCCTGTGCCATCGAGGCGCTGGCATCGAGCAGCAGCCACACGGTGATCGGGCTTTCGCGTTCGGACTCGCGCACGAAGAAACGGTCCGAGCGCGCATAAAGCTTCCAGTCGATCTGGCGCAGCTCATCGCCTGGCTCGTAGGCGCGGTATTGCGCGAATTCCAAACCGGCACCACGGCTGCGGCTGGCATGCGCGCCGATGCCACGGCTGCCGCCGGCCCGCTGCGGCCACAGCCGCAGGCTGCGCAGGCGACTGCGCACATCGGCGGGGATCAGCGGTGGCGTCGGAGCAGCCATGTGGAACGTCGTGTCGATCAGGCCGGGAACGGCACCGCGCGCAGCAGCGCGGCGATCACGTCATCGGCACTCTTGTGCTCGGCCTCGGCGGCGAACGACAGCAGCAGGCGATGACGCATCACCGGTGCCGCCAACGCCTGCACATCCTCGCGGGTGGCGGCGAAGCGGCCCTGCAGCAGGGCGCGTGCCTTTGCCGCCAGCACCAACGACTGCCCGGCACGCGGACCGGCGCCCCATTTGATCCAGTTGTTCACTTCGGCAGGTGCGCCGTCGCCAGGGCGGCTGGCGCGGACCAAGCGGGTGATCCAGCTCAGCAGGTCGGGGCTGATATGCACTTCACGCACGGCGGCCTGCAGTGCCTTCACTGCTTCGGCGTCCATCACCTTGGGCACGGCGCCGCTGTGGCTGCCGGTGGTCTGGGCGAGGATGTCGCGTTCTTCGGTTTCGCTCGGGTAGTCGACGTGTACATGCAGCAGGAAGCGGTCCAGCTGGGCTTCCGGTAGCGGATAGGTACCTGCCTGCTCGATCGGGTTCTGCGTGGCCAGCACGAAGAACGGCGAGGGCAGGGCGTAGGTCGTACCGGCATAGCTGACGGTGCGCTCCTGCATCGCTTCCAGCAGGGCTGCCTGGGTCTTGGGCGGGGTGCGGTTGAGTTCGTCGGCCAGCAGCAGGTTGGTGAAGATCGGGCCCTGCTGGAAGCGGAACGCGCGCTTGCCGGTGCCATGGTCTTCTTCCAGCAGCTCGGTGCCGAGGATGTCGCTGGGCATCAGGTCGGGGGTGAACTGCACGCGGCGGAACTGCAATTCAAGCGCCTGGCCGAGCGAGCGCACCAGCAGCGTCTTGCCGAGGCCAGGCGCACCTTCCAGCAGGCAGTGGCCGCCGGCCAACAGGCCGATCAGCAATTGTTCGACAACCTCGTGCTGGCCAACCACGGCCTGTGCGAGCGCGCTGCGCAGCTCGTTCAAGCGCGGCAGCAAGGAGTCCAGATCGGGGGCAGTCATGCGGTCACCTGTGGGGTCAATGCGTCAGTGCGTACATCACGATGTTCACGCCGAACTTGGTGTTGTCTTCGGCCAGGAAGCGTTTGTTGCGCCAGTCGTAGTCCCATTCGCAACCGTAGTCCTTGTTGCTGTAGAGCACGCCCAGCCGGCCATCGATCTCGATGCCCTTGAGGTAGTCGTGGACCAGGTCATCGCCCCAGCCATTGAGCTCGAAGCCGGTGGCCGGTGGGCCCTCGGGGAACTTGAAGAAGCTGTTGTAGATGGCGTGGGTGTTGGGCAGTTTCTTCATTGCGTTGGCGCCGAAGATGCTGCGCATCTGTGCTTCGAAGGAGGTGGCGAACAGGCCGTCGATGTCGTGGTTGCAGTCATCGACGAAGACGAAGCCGCCGTTGCGCACATAGCGCTCGAAGTTGCGGCGCTCTTCCGGATTGAACTCGACCAGCTTGTGGCCGGCGAGATAGCAGAACGGTGCGGCCAGCATCTTCGGGTCGGACAGCGCGATGACGTGTTCCTTGGGGTCCACGCGCAGCGTTGTGTAATCGACCAGCGAGGTGATCAGGTTGGACGGCATGCGCGCGTCCACGTCCCAGTCACCGGAGTCGTAGCGCAGGCGGGTGAACCAGAAGTCGTAGCGGCTGGCCTGCGCGCTTGCGATGCCCGGCAAGGCGGCGCTCACCGCGCCGCCCAGCAGCAGGTGAAGGAATTGCGCTCGCGTCAGACAGGGTGGGGACAAGGGCGAAAATCTCGAAGTACTCGAGCCCCTCTCCCGCGTGCGGGAGAGGGGTTGGGGTGAGGGCGCTCTTGAAGCACGTAGAGCAAAAGCTCCCTCATCCGCCCCTTTCGGGGCACCTTCTCCCGCAGGCGGGAGAAGGGATGAAGCAACTGCAACTGCTAAAGCAAAAAGCCAAAGCTAAAAGCCAAAGCTAAAAGCCAAAGCTAAAAGCCAAAGCTAAAAGCCAAAGCTAAAAGCCCTTACACCGCATCCGACAACGAGGTAAACGTAAAGTCACGCAGCTTCATCGGCGGGATCATCATCACGAAGCTGGACTCATCACCAGCCACACGCACCGGCTTGCCCAGCTCGTCGATGTTGTTGAGCATGATCACCGGCGATTCGTTGAAGCGGAAATTCTTCACCGGGTGCTTGATCTGGCCGTTCTCGATGTAGAACGTACCGTCGCGGGTCAGGCCGGTCAGCAGCACGGTCTGCGGGTCGACCATGCGGATGTACCAGGTGCGGGTGACCAGGATGCCCTTCTCGGTGCCACGCACCAGTTCGGCGATCGACTTGGTGCCGCCGCTCATCAGCAGGTTGCCGGCGCTGGCCTTGGCCGTTTTGCCCTGCTTCTGTGCCCAGTAGCGCGAGTAATCCAGATTGGCGACCTTGCCGTCCTCGATGATGGCAACGCGTTCGCGCGGCAAGCCCTCGCCATCCCACGGCAGCACCGCTGCGTCCGGATGCCACGGGTCGGCGAACAGGTTGACCTTGCTGTCGTAGACCTGCTCGCCCAGCTTGTTGCCGCCGCCCTTCTTGGACAGGAAGCTGCGGCCTTCATCGGCCGAGCGAGCGTTGAAGAAATTCATCATGAAGCTGATCAGGCCAGCAGCGGCCGCCGGCTCCAGGATCACCGTGTACTTGCCCGGCTCCAGTGCCTTGGCTTCGGCCGATTCGGTGGCCTTGCGCTTGGCGATCTCGATGTCCTGGTCGGCTTTGAAGTCGGCAGCGTTGGCGAGATTGCGGCCAACCCAACCCGAGCCGCGGCCGTCTTCGGTACGCACGGTGCAGGTGTAGTTGAAGTTGGTGGTCTTCTGGTAACCGAAGTTGCCATTGCTGTTGGCGATGGCGACGAAGCCATTGCCGTCTTCCAGGAAGCCGGCGGCGATCAGGCCGTGGCCACGGCAGGGGGTGATGGAGTCAGCGGCCACCTGGGCGCGGAACTCCGGGGTGATTGCCGCGGTCGATTCGCTGAAGGTCGGGCTTGAGCGGTATTGCTGCTTGCCGATGGCCGGCATGAACTCCGGGTTCTCCGGTGCCAGTTTGGCCAGATCCTCGGCACGGCGCACAACGCGCTCCAGCGAGGCGTCGTCGAACTCATTGATCGAGGCGGTGCCGACGCGCTTGCCGAAGGCAACCTGCACGGCCAGTTCGGCGTTGCTGACGATGCCACTGGTGGAGACGTTGTTCAGCGCGAAACGGATGTTGCCGTCGACCGAGCCGGCCAGCGTGGCGGTGCATTCATCGGCCTTGGACAGCGCGATGACCTTGTCCAGGATGGCCTTGGCTTCCTGTTCGGTGAAGATGCTCATGGTTCAGAAGCTCCTTGACGATCAGCCGAGGCTGCGCGCGGTATTGATGACGTTGATGCCGTCGAAACGGGCGGTGGACGAGCCGTGCGACACGGCCGAGACCTGGCCCGGCTGGCCCTTGCCGTCGAAGAACGAGCCGCCCAGGCGGTAGTCGCGTTCGTCGGCGATGGCGCTGCAGGCGTTCCAGAACTCCGGCGTGCGGATCTGGTAGGCCACGTCCTCGAGCATGCGGGTGATCTGGCCGTTCTTGATTTCATAGAACAGCTGGCCACCGAACTGCGCGTTGTAACGCTGCTGGTCGATGGAGAACGAACCGTCACCGATGATGTAGATGCCGTTCTCGACGTTCTTGATCATGTCGGCCACCGACAACGGGGTCTTGCCCGGCGCCAGCGACACATTGGCCATGCGCTGGAACTGCACGCTGGACCAGGAGTCGGCGTAGCAGCAGCCATCGGACTCGGTCTTGCCGAGGATATGCGCCTGGTCACGGATGGTCTGGTAGTCGACCAGCTTGCCGTCGCTGATCAGCGGCCAACGCTTGGTCTTCACGCCTTCGTCGTCGTAGGCGACCGCGCCGAGCGAGCCCGGTTGGGTCTTGTCAGCGAAGATGTTGACCTTGTCGCTGCCGTACTGGAAGCGCTGCTCGCGCTTGTCCAGGGTGGCGAAGCTGGTGCCGGCGTAGTTGGCTTCGTAGCCGAGCACGCGGTCCAGTTCCAGCGGATGGCCGACGGCTTCGTGGATGGTCAGCCAGGTGTGCGACGGGTCCAGGACCAGGTCGTACTTGCCCGGCTTGACCGACGGTGCCTTGAGCTTTTCCTGCGTCTGCTTGGCGGCGGCGATGGCGTCTTCGCGCATGTCATAGGACTGGCCGTAGACAGTGACGCCGTTGGGCAGCACGGTCTTGCCGGAGGCGTCGCCATCCAGGTATTCGTAGCCCAGGCCCATCGGCGAGGACAGACCGGCGCGGGTGCGGAACTTGCCGCTGGCCTTGTCGATGGCGGTGACCGTCATCGGTGCCCAGATGCGGTGCACGTCCTGGTCGATGTAGGAGCCGTCGGTGGAAGCGAAGTACTTCTGCTCGTTGACCAGGAACAGCATGGAGTTGACGAAGCTGGCGCCGGCGCCGATGGCGGCGGCGTTCACGCCCAGCAGCAGATCGGCCTTGTCCTTGATCGGCACTTCCATCGCGTTCTTCTTGATCGGCGTACGCCAGCTGACCTCGCCGTAACCGGGTGCCTTGGCGAACTGCACCGGCGCGGTCTGCACCTTGGCATTGGCCTTGGCGATGGCGGCGGCCTGCTGCGCGGCCTTGACCACGCCGGCCGGGCTCAGGTCATTGGTGGCGGCAAAGCCCCAGGCGCCGTTGACGATGACGCGGATGCCGGTGCCGGTGGACTCGGTGTTCACCACGTTCTGGACCTTGTCCTCGCGGGTGATCACGAACTGGCGCAGGTAGCGGCCGATGCGTACATCGCAATATGTGGCACCGGCGGCGCGTGCGGCATTGAGCGCGTCATCGGCCAGGCGCTTCTTGATGGCCGGATCGAGCACGGTCAACAGTTGTTCGGCGGCGATGGCCTTGCCGAAGAAGGACGGCACCATCAGGCCGCCAGCGGTAAGCCCGGTAAGGGCTAGGAAGTCACGTCTCTGCAAGGCTGCTCTCCACGGGGCAAGGCCCGCGAGGCGGGCGCTACGGCAACAAACGACGGTGGCTTCGCGGTGTTCTGCGAACTGTTCGATTTTTGCGGTCAGGTGTTTGCAGCGGTAGTGACTTTAGGCATGGACTGGCGATTTATTTGGGGTTTCTGCGAACAGCTCACCCCTCCCCAACCCTCCCCTTCGCTGCGCGAAAGGGAGGGGGCACAAGCAAAGGTCGTAAGCAGTTCCGCGATTGCACGGACCGCTCCCTCCCTTTCGCGCAGCGAAGGGGAGGGTTGGGGTGGGGTTTGCTCTGGCTCTCGCTCTTGCTTTGACTTTGGCGGTAGCGGTAGCGGTTGCTTTGCTTTGAAAGCCCCTTTCCCGCTAGGCGGGAGAGGGGTTGGGGTGAGGGCAAGCTCCTGCCCCTGCTTCGAGCCTTACCCCAACGACCGCGCCGTATTGATGATGTTCACTCCATCAAAGCGGGTCGTCGCCGAACCGTGTGACACCGCTGATACCTGCCCTGGCTGGCCCTTGCCGTCAAAGAAGGAACCGCCCATGCGGAAGTCGCGTTCATCGCAGATCGTGCTGCAGGCATTCCAGAACTCCGGCGTGCGGATCTGGTAGGCCGCATCCTCGACCATGCCGGCGATCTCACCGTTCTTGATCTGGTAGCAGAGCTGCCCACCAAACTGCGCGTTGTAGCGCTGCTGGTCGATGGAATACGAACCACGGCCGTGGATGTAGATGCCGTTCTCTACGTCCTTGATCATCTGCGCTGGGGTCAGCGGCGTCTTGCCCGGCGCCAGCGACACATTGGCCATGCGCTGGAACTGCACGCTCTTCCACGAGTCGGCATAGCTGCAGCCATGCGAGGCGGTCTCACCAAGGATATGCACCTCGTCGCGGGTGGCCTGGTAGTTGACCAGGATGCCGTCCTTGACCAGATCCCACTGCTTGGTCTTCACACCTTCATCGTCGTAACCCACCGCGCCCAAGCTGTAAGGCACGGTCTTGTCGGCGGTGAAGTTGACGATGTCGCTGCCCCAGCGGAAACCGGCCTCGCGCTTGTCCAGCGTGGCGAAGCTGGTGCCGGCGTAGTTGGCTTCGTATCCCAGCACGCGGTCCAGCTCCAGCGGATGGCCGACATTCTCGTGGATGGTCAGGAACAGGTTGGACGGGTCCAGCACAAGGTCGTACTTGCCCGGCTTCACCGATGGCGCGGTGAGCTTGGCGCGCGCCTGTCTGGCGGCGGCGATGGCATCTTCCACCGGATCATAGGAATGACCGTAGGCCACCACGCCGCCGGGCAGCTGGTGCTTGTCGGCGGCGTTGCCGTCGAGGAATTCCCAGCCCATGCCGGCAGGCGCCGACAGCCCGGCGCGGGTGCGGAACTTGCCGCTGGCCTTGTCGATGGCGGTGGCGGTGAAAGGCAGCCAGATGCGGTGCACGTCCTGGTCGATCCACGAGCCGTCGCTGGAGGCGAAGTACTTCTGCTCGTTGACCAGGAACAGCTGCGAGTTGATGAAGTTGGCGCCGGCATTGATCGCCGCCGCATTGATCGACAGCAGCAGATCCACCTTGTCCTTGACCGGTACCGCCATCGCGTTCTGGCGGATCGGCGTCTTCCACTGCACCTCGCCCACGCCCGGCGTGGGTGCCAGCTGCACCGGCTTGGTCTGGATCTTCGCGTTGGCGCGGGCAATTGCAATCGCCTGTGCCACCGCGGCCGCTACGCCCTGCGCGGTGGACTGGTTGCTGGCGGCAAAGCCCCAGGCACCATTGACGATCACGCGGATGCCGACACCGGCCGACTCGCTGTTGGTGACGTTCTGCACCTTGTCTTCGCGGGTGACGATGGCCTGGTTGAGGTAGCGGCCGATGCGCACGTCGCAGTAACTGGCACCGCCCTGCTTGGCCAGCGCCAGCACGGTGTCGGCCAGCAGCTTCTTCTTGGCCACATCGGCCGGGGCCAACAGTTCTTCGGCGGCAATCAGCTGTGCATTGGGCAGCATGAAGCCGGCGAGGCCGAGGCCGGAGAGCGAAAGAAACTGGCGGCGTTGCATGAGGGGCGGAACTCCAGAGCCAGCGATGCTGCGCATCGCACAAGACCCTTGAATCTCGGTGGCGCGGGGGTTCACGCACAAGTGACCATGGTCATGCATGGCGCCAAACAGGCACTGCGGCACAATCTGCTTCGTATCCCGAGGCCCAGAACCATGACCAGCAAGCCGTACTCCGAATCCTGCGAGCGCAACAGCGCGCCCATCCTGCAGGTGCTGCAGCAGCACCTGGACCAGGCCCGCACTGTGTTGGAGATCGGCAGCGGCACCGGCCAGCATGCCGTGCACTTTGCCGCTGCGATGCCATGGCTGCGTTGGCAGGCCAGCGATCACCGCGACTATCTGCCCGGGATGCGCCAATGGCTGGACGAGGCGGCGCTGCCGAATACGCCTGCGCCGCTGGAACTGCAGGCAGTGATTGGCGAAGGCCCGCAGCCCTTGCCACCGCTGCCGGTGCATGACGGCGTGGCCGGCTTCGATGCCGTATTCACTGCCAACACCCTGCACATCATGGGCTGGGAGGAGGTGCAGGCGCTGTTCGCCGGGCTACCGTCGCTGATGGCGCCAGATGCGTTGTTCATCGCCTATGGCCCGTTCAACTACAACGGCGCCTTCACCAGCGATAGCAACCGCAACTTCGACGGCTGGCTGAAGGCGCGGGACCCGCGCTCTGGCATCCGCGATTTCGAGGCCGTCGATGCCTTGGCGCGCGCGCAGCAGCTCGAGCTGCGCGAGGACGTGGCGATGCCGGCCAACAACCGCTGCCTGGTATGGCGACGGATGCCGGTTTGGAGCCGGGCGGGCTAGGATGCGAAGACTTCAGGCAAGGGGCGGGGCGTGATGCAGGGACGTAAGTGGTTGGTGGCGATGGTGCTGGGCCTTGCTCCGCTGGCATGTGCGCAGGCGCAGCCGTTGGACGCGCGGGCAGCGGCGATGCAGGTGCAGACAAGCTATCCAGGCGTGATCGAGCTGGAGGTGGATGCCAGCGACATACAGCGCCGTATCCAGCGCGTGCACCAGCGCATTCCGGTATCGACCGGTGCGCTGACCCTGTGGTATCCGCAGTGGATACCAGGCAATCACGCGCCAACTGGCCCGATCAACCAGATGGCCGGGCTGGTCATCCGCGGCAACGGCCAGGTGCTGCAATGGACGCGCGATTCCGGCGACATGTATGCGTTCAAGCTGCAGGTGCCGGAAGGCGTCGGCGTGCTGGATATCGAGTTCCAGTACCTGTCACCGACCGCCAGCGATCAGGGCCGGGTGGCGATGACGCCGAACATGCTCGACCTGCAATGGCACCGGGTGCTGTTGTACCCGGCCGGCTATGACGCGCGCGGCATCCAGGTCAAACCCAGCCTGCGTTTGCCCGACGGCTGGCAGAGCGGCACCGCGCTGGATATTGCACAGCGCAGCGGCGGCAATGAGCAGTACGCACCGGTGTCGCTGATGACCTTGATTGATTCGCCGGTATTCGCCGGCCAGTACTTCAAGCGCTTCGCGCTGGACGAAACATCCAAACAACCGGTGTGGCTGGACGTGGTCGGCGAGAACCCGCAGGGCCTGCAGGCCGATGCCAGGGTGCTGGATGCGCATCGCGCGCTGGTGCACGAGGCCGATGCGGTATTCGGTTCGCGCCCATACACGCGCTACAACTTCCTGCTGGCGGTATCCGACGTGTTCAGCGGCATCGGTCTTGAACATGCGCAGAGCAGCGAGAACGGCATGCACGACGGCTATCTGCGCGGCGAGCGGCCCTTCCTCGACAACGACCTGCTGCCACACGAATACGCCCACGCCTGGGTAGGCAAGGCATGGCGTCCACGCCCGACCTGGGTGCCGCATTACAACGCGCCGATGCACAACGACGAGTTGTGGATGTACGAAGGCCAGACACAGTACTGGGCGGTAGTGTTGGCTGCGCGCTCAGGGCTTTGGAAGCCGGACTACGCGATGGCGATGCTGGCACAGCTGCAGGCCAACTACGCAACACAGCCGGGCCGGCAATGGCGCGACCTGCACGACACCGTGCACCAGGGCATCCTCGACTTCAATTCCAAGCCGCAGGCATGGGCCGACTGGCAGCGAGCGTTCGAGTTCTATAACGAGAGCACGCTGCTATGGCTGGGCGTGGATGCACGCCTGCGCAGCCTGTCGAAAGGAAAAGTCACGCTGGACGATTTCGCCAAGCGCTTCCACCAGGGCGGAAAGCAGGGTGAGATTCGCCTGTATGACCGCGCCGATGTGATGCGGGGCCTGGAAGCAGTGCAGCCCGGCGACTGGGATGCCTTCATCGGCAGCCGCCTGGATGCCCGCGATGGCAAGGCGCCGGATGGTTTGGCCGCTGCGGGCTGGGAGCTGTACTTCGACGACCAGCCGAATCTGGTGGTTGCCGATGGCGAGGCCGATGGCGCTACCGACCTGCAGTATTCGCTGGGTTTGAAGATCGGCAGTGATGGCGTGCTGCAGGCCGTGGGTTGGGACAGCCCTGCATTCAAGGCAGGCTTGGCCAAGGACGTGACGATTGTTGCGGTAAATGGCCTGGCCTACAGCGGTGGGCGTATCAAGCAGGCGCTGATTGATGGCAAGCAGAACGGCACGCCGATCGAGTTGATCGTGCGCCAGGCGGACAGCTTCCGTACCGTGCGCATCGATTACCGCGAGGGACTGCGGTATCCGCATCTGCGGCGGATTGAAGGGACGGCGGATTTGTTGACGCGGATCTTGGCGGCCAAGCGGTAACGGGCCGCCTCCCTCTCCCGCTGGGAGAAGGTGCCCCAACGGGGCGGATGAGGGTAAGAGCGAAGCCTCGTGAAAAGTATCGCGCGGGCTTCGCCCCAACCCTCACCCCAACCCCTCTCCCGCAGGAGAGGGGCTTCAAGCGAAAGCAACAGCCTCAGTATTCGATCCGATACCCAACCCCGAACGTCCGCCCCTGCGCCGGTACGCTCGACAGCTTGCCGTAGGTCGCTTCCGCCTGCTGGCCATACACCGTCTTGTAGTCGCGGTCCGCCAGGTTGTAGACCCCAACACTGAAGCGCCCGCCAGCCAGCGGCAATTCACCAATCAGATCGAACACCGCATAGCCACGGATTTTCGCCGCCGGTGTTGCGCGGATGCTTGGGCTGACCGAGGCCAGCTGCGCATCACGCCACGCATCATCAGTGCCACCGACGGCCTGGCCTTGCAGGCGCAGAAGACTATCGTTGGCAAAGCGCCATTGCCCATGCACGCCAGCCTTCAACGGCGATACGCGGAACGCGTTGAGTTCGCGCCATTGGCCGGCGGCATCACGGTACTGGCCATGGGTGCTGGCCACGCTGGCACCCAGCTCCAGCTGCGCGGTAGGCGTGTAGCGCAGGTTGGCTTCCACGCCGTAGACGCGCTCGTCGGTGTCGGCCACTGACACGCTGTAGTTGCGGTTGAACTGCACGGTCTTGTCCGAGCGGTTGTAGAACGCGGTCACCGCACTCTGCAGCTGCGTGTTGTTCAAGCGCCAGCCCAGCTCGTAGTTGTCGACCTTGATCGGGCCGATATTGCGGCTGTCGATGACGAAGTTGGCTGGCACGTCACGCAGCATGCGCTGCGTATCGGGCAGGCTGAAGCCCTGCGAGAAGTTGGCGAACAACTGCTGCGCATCGCTGAACTTGTAGACCACGCCGGCATTGAACAGCGTCTGCGAATGCCGCACGCGGCCACCGGCCAGCAGCTGCGGCTGATAGCCGGCCACCGCGTCGGCAGTGATCGCCTCGGTGTAGGGCAGTGAATCGTCCACGTTGTTGCGCAGGATCTGGTGGCGCACGCCGGCCTGCACGCTGAAGCGTTCGCTCAGTGCATGGTCGGCCTGCAGGAACAGGCCGGTGGTGTCCACGCGCACATCCGGGCCCATCGCGTACTGCGCGGTCGGCACGTAGTTCAGGCCGTTGCTGGCGATGAAGCGGTTGATGTCGTACATCTGGCCGCGCTGGCTGTCCTCTTCGCGCTCATGGTCAACGCCGTAGGACAGCTGCAGGCTGCGCCCGCCGATATCGAAGCCCTTGTGCAGGGCACTGCGCAGGCCCCAGACGTCGATGTCGGTATTGGACTGCATGGCCACATAGGCATAGCCGCCGGGCAGCGCCGGATGCACCAGCGTCGATACCGACGGGAACCAGCGGCCCTGCTCATTGCGGTAATAGGCTTCCACGCTCAGCTCCTGGCCGCCGAACACATCGCGGTTGCGGTATTGCGCATTGACGCCCTGGTGGCGGGTGCGCGGCTGTGCGTTCAACTGCAGGCCATCGACGGCATTGTGGCTGGGCTGGTAGGCGGGATTGAACAGCACTGCCAGGCGCGGGCCGTAGTCCGGGCCGTAGTCGCTGTCCTGCTGGTCGTCATACCAACGCAGGCCCACGCTGAGCTGCTGGGCCGGGCTAAACGCCCATTCAAGGCGCGCGTTGAGTTCCTTGGTCTCGGTGTCCTGGCGGTCGGTCTGGGCGATCTCCGGGCCGATGCGGCGGCCATGCGCGTCCAGCGATGCACCCTGGCGGCCATAGGCGATACCGAAGGCACCGCTGAAGGTGTCACCACGCACGGTCATGGTCTGCGCGGCGTTCCAGGCCAGGTTGTCGCTGGATACATCCGAGGGCGTGCGCAGGCCGAGCTGGCTGGCCAGCTGCACCGGCACATCACCCGGCTGCAGGGTGATGATGTTGATGATGCCGCCGCTGGCACCGGCGCCGTATAGCGCGGTGGCACCGGAGATCACCTCGATGCGCTCGATCATCGTCGGCGAGATGCTGTTGAGCTGGCGCGAGCCGTCGCGTGCGCCGGTCAGCGGCACACCATCGATCATCACCTGCACGCTGCGGCCACGCATGGTCATGCCGTAGTTGCTGGTGGTGCCGCTGGCCGGGGCCAGTGACGGCACCAGCTGGCCGAGGATGTCGGCGGTGCTGCGACCGGCAGCGGTCTGCTGGGCGATCTGCTCACGCTCGATGGCGTACACGGTGCCGGCGATCTCGGCCACGCTGCGTGCGCCGCGCACGGCGGTGACGCTGACGGCATCCAGCTGGCGGGTGCCGCTGGTGGTGTTGGCCTGTGCTGCCAGCTGGCCACTGATGGCCAGGCTCAGCAGGGCGAGCGGAAGCGTTGCTGCGGTATGCCGCATGGTGTCCTCGGAACGTATCAGGGAGAAGAAGGAGAGGGCGCGAAGCGGCGCAGCAGGGGCTGGCACAACAGCAACCCAAGCGCGGAGACGATCACCAGCGCCACGTAATAAGCGGGGTAACCCAGGCCCTTGGCGAGGAAGCCGGACAAGGCACCACCGATGAAATAGATCAGCAGTTCGAAGCACACCAGCAATGTGAAGTCGGTGCCGGCCTGCTCGCGCGAGCTGATCCGCATGAACAAGGCATACAGGCTGGTCATGGCGACATAGCGCAGGGCGAGCAGGGCGATCACCAGCGCGCCAAGCCCAAACTGCGATGAGGCAAGCACTCCGCTGTACAGCAAGGCGGCCAGCAGCACATACAGCAGCGTGCGCCACCAACCGGCGTGCATCAGCAGCTGTTCGGCGCTGCGCTGCTTGAGTAGCCAGGCCGCGCCCACCGCAGCCAACATGCCAACGCCGGCACCGCCCACCGAGATCAGCAGGCCGATCTCGGTCAGGCTCCACTTCTGGTCGACCAGCAGCGGATTGACCATCGCCATCGCCGGTGCTTCCACCATGCGATACAGGACGATCAGCAGCAGCGCCCAGCGCAGCTCGGGCCGGCGCAGCGCACGCAGCACACTCGGCCGCTGGCTGGCCGCTGGCCGTGGCACCTCGTTGATCTGCTGCACGGCGAACAGGGTCAGGGCACTCATCGCCGCCAGGCTGAGCAGGGCCACGTTCCAGCCGCGGGTTTCGTACAGCCACAGCACACCTGCGCCGCCGACCATGCTGCCCAGCGCCACGCCCACGCTCTGCGCCATGCTGCCGAGGCGGTGCTCGGCCGGTGCCAATGCTTCCACCGTATAGCCATCGATGGCGATGTCCTGGGTGGCGGCGATGGTGGAGATCCACATGCCGACCAGCACGAACACGGTCAGGCCATGGTCCAGGCCGGTGAAGGCCAATACCAGGATGCCGACCAGCAACAACAACTGGGTCAGCCACAACCAGCTGCGGCGACGGCCCAGGGCCGCCAGATGCCAACGGTCCACCAGCGGCGCCCACAGGAACTTGAACGCCCACGGCAGGTACAGCAGCGACAACATGCCGATCCAGCGCAGGTCCACGCCCTGGCTGCGCAGGATGGCGGGTACCGCCACGTTGTAGAAATACAGCGGCAGCGCATGGGCCATGTACAGCACCACGATCACGCCCAGGCCGAAACGGGAGGCAGCGCCGTGTTCAGTGCGCATCGGCCTGCTCCAGCTGTTGGCCGATCCAGCGCATGCCATCGGCGGCGTCGGTGGTGACGTAATAGGGCACGCCCCAGGCCGCATGCAGGGCCGGCGTATCCAGCCGCTGCTGCTCGCCCGCGCTGCTGGCGATGCGCACCAGACCCTTGCAGTAAACGCGGAAAGCGGGTTTGTGCTGCTTGTACCAGAGCGCCTGGATGGCGCGGTAATCCTCGCTGAAGCTGGCACCGGGCACGGTGCTGGCGATGAAGTAGAACGGTGTGGCGGCCACGATCAACGCTTCCACGCGCTGCAGCCAGTGGCGGATCTCGTCCGCGCTGACCGCATCGTGGAAGACGGCGCGGACCACGGCCGCCTGCTTGATCGTCAAACCCATTGCCACTGACCTTCACTGAATACGGGGCAGGGCCGTCCATACGTGACCCCTCAAATAAGAATAGTTATCAATACCATTGAAAGTTTAGGCGCAGCGAAGGAAAATTTAGGCAGGACCACATTCCGGGATGCCCTGCATGCAGGTTTTCACCTGCGCCGAACTGATGACCGCAGCCCACGCGCTGGGCGGGCAGGTTGATTTCAATGCCGGCATGGCCGACGCCACACCGGTGCTGGCCGGCTGGCAGCAGGTGCACGCGCTGGACGATGGCGTGTCGCTCTACCTGAGCCGCAGCCGCGACATGGTGGGCGGCTGCAGCCACAACCGTCTGGCACCGGGCATCACCGCCGGCTTCCTGGTGGATGGCGAGGCCGACGTTGCCATCGGCACGCATCGCTTGCGGCTGGAGGGTAACCATCGGCGCATGCCGACCATGCTGGTCCACCTGCGCGAGGAGGACAGCTTCCAGCGGCATTGGCAGGCTGGACGACACGAAGGCAAGGTCAGCCTGCACCTCAGCGATGACTGGTTGCAACGGCAGTTGCAGGCCGATTCCCGTGGCAGTGCCCGATTGGCACGCGTTTGTAATGGCCATGCCGACAACCATGCATGGCGGCCGCCGGCGCCGTTGTTGCAGCGGGCGACGCAACTGCTGGAGAACAAGACCGGTTCGCTGCCATTGCTGCGCCGCCTGCAGCAGGAGAGCTTTGCCCTGGAACTGGCGGCGGACGTGCTGCAGACACTGGCCAGCGAAGGCAGCGAGAAGCCTTTGGGTGCGCGCCTGCAGCGCTGCGTCACCCGCCTGCAGCAGTGGTTGCACAGTGGAGAGGCCGACACACTGAGCATCGCGCAGATGGCGCGCCAGCTCGGCACCAATGCGGTGGACCTGCAGCGTGGCTTCCAGCATTGCCATGGCCAAAGCATCGCCAACTACCAGCGCGAGCTACGGCTGGAACGCGCCCGCCAGGCACTGCTGCGCCAGCGCGTTCCCGTGGATGTAGCTGCCACCATCGCCGGCTATGCGCACACCAGCAGCTTCAGCGCCGCGTTCAAGCGCCAATACGGCACATCACCCTCGCAGCTGAAGTAGCGTCCGCTGTTTGGCTGTTTGTAGGAGTCAACTGTCTTGAGCGCCTTCGGCTATACCGGCTGCCCAAGGTGCGTTGTCACGCTTCATGGCATTGAGCCTGGTCAGGTATTTGCGCATACAGGCGGTGA
>NZ_JBRREG010000051.1:0-32616 GCF_056760155.1 Stenotrophomonas sp. STEN022 | reverse complement strand
TGGCCGCCAGTTTGGCGATACGTTCGTCCAGGGCGCGGTGTTCGGCCCGCAGCTCGGCGATGCGCTGGTTCAGCTCGTGGATTGGCGGCAGCTCGGACATGCCGCCAGCTTAGCCGGTCAGCGCGGCCAGTTCACGTACACCGGGTTGCCCAGCAGCAACAGGTTGCCACCAGCATCGCGTGCATCCACCCGCAGCCAATGCCGCTTGCCGTCCGAGCGCCAGCGCAGGCTGGCCCGCTGCGCACCATTGGCGCCGGTCTCCACGCTGCTGGGATGGCGCTGGCCATCGACGATCAGCTCGATCCGCACTGGTCGTGGGTAGTCGAGCTCGGCATGCAGGGTGGCCCATCGCCCGGCCGGCAGCGCCAACTGCTGGCCCATCTCCGCGCGCTGCCCCGCATCGCTCTGCAGCCACAGGTCCAGGCGGCTGCCGGCGACATTGCGCACGTCCACCACCACCCGGCCTTGTTTGAGCGCAGCGAGAATGGCGCCGCGCGACAGCGCCGATGCGTGCACCAGCGTGGCTGGTAGACCGATAGGCGAAGCGCCGTTGGCGGCACCCGGGTTGTGGCTGTCACTGCCACCGATGGCGGTCATGCGCCGGCCTTGCTGCAGCTGCTTCTCCCAGAAGCCGACACCGGCGCGCGGGCCATCGGCCTGGCTGCCGTTGACCACTTCCACCGCCTGCACCGCGGCCATGTCCACCGGCGTGGCCGGGGTCCAGCCGCAGCCCATGCAGTCCTCGCCCGAGGGCAGCGCTGGATGGTTGATCGAGAACACCGCATCACTGCGCTTGAGCTGGCCCAGCAGGCTGTTCCAGTCCGGCAACTGCTCGCCCAACCGGAATGGCAGCGGGCCGTTGACACCGAAAACATTGGCATGGCCCTGGAAGGTGGTGACCTCCATGCCGGGGATCAGCAGCAGCTGGTCGAAATACGGCTGGTGGCGCGCCACTTCTTCCAGGTGCGAAACGGTGTTGTGCTCGGTGAGGGCGACGAAATCCAGGCCCTGGCGCACCGCCGCCTGCAGGCTGAGGAACAATGGGCATGAAACTTTGCGGCCCTGTTGGCTGCTGCAGCTGCCGTCGCTGTGGGTGCTGTGCATGTGCAGGTCGCCGCGGTACCAGCCGGCGCTGTCACGCAGCACCGGGTCGTTGCGGTCGCTGCCGGCGTCCACCTCGGCCTCGCTCCACAAGGTCACCTCCACCTTGTACGGCGTCTGCACCTTGGCGCGGATATTGGGGATGCCGAGCAGCACCTGCCATTTGCCGACGGGAATTGCGCCTGGCAGGTAGCCGCCGCTGGCGTCGTAGCGGGAAACAGTGATCGACGAACGCGAACCGCCGCTCCAGCCACGGAAGCCGTTGGCATCGAGCAGACCGAGGTCGATGACGGTGCGGTCCTGCGCGCCGTCATGGTGCAGGGTGACGGCGACGCGACCGGTGCCGGCCGGCACCTCGAACGGCAGCGCCAGGTAGCGCTGGTGGTCCTTGCCTTCCAGCGTGCCTTGCAGTTGGAGCACATCAGCGGCTTGTGCGGGGGTGGGGGGGGGGGGCGGCCCCCCCCCGCAGTACGGGGAGCACGGTACGCATCAGAAGCGGTACATCACGGCCATGCGGTAGTTGCGGCCCAGCAGCGGCCGCGCGATGAAGGCGCTGGCGCCGGCATCGCTGCTGGACAGTTCACCGGCGCGCGGGTTGCCTTCGGTCAGGCCCAGCGAGTTGGTGACGTTGTCGACGTAGCCGTAGATCGAGAAGCGATCGGTCAGCTCGTAGCGCGCGCTGAGGTTGAGTACTTCGTAGGACGGCAGCCGCACCGAGTTGGCGGTATCCACATAGCGCTCGCCCTGGTGCTCGGCGGCGGCCTGCAGGCGCAGGCGCTGGTCGAGCAGGTTGATGCCGGCGACCACGCGTCCGCCCAGCTCCGGCACACGGATCAGCTGGTTGCCGACGAAATCGCGCAGCACCGGCGCACCGTTGACCAGTTCGCTGTAGCGCAGGTCGCGGTACTGCGCGTCCTGCCAGGTGGCGGTCAGGCGCAGGTCGAGCCAGTCGGTGGGGTACCACGCTGTTTCCAGCTCCACGCCGAAGGTGCGGGTGCTGGCATAGCCGGCTTCGCGGCTGGACACGCCGGTGTTCGGGTTGAAGTTGTAGTTGCTGAAGCCGACGTTGTCGTACTTGGTGTAGAAGGCAGTCGCGTAGGCGCTGAACAGCGGGTTGGCGAACTTGAAGCCGATCTCGGCCAGGTCCATCGTCTGCGTATCGGCAACCTTGCCGTTGGCGGCGGCGCAGGCAGCCACGGTTTCGGCCGAGCTTGCATCGCAGTTGTCGTTGCGGGTGATGTAGTTGCCCAGGCTGGGCAGGCGGAAGGCCGAGGTCCAGCGGCCGAACACGCCCATGCTGTCGTTGAACTGCCAGTTGGCACCGATCGACCAGCCCAGGTCATCCGAGCTCAGGTCGTGGTTCACGTACATGCCAGAACCGGTCAGCATCTGCGAGGTGGCCAGGGTGCCGCCATTGACGCTGCGGCGGACCTCGTTCCAGCCGCTGCTGCTGGCCTTTTCCCAGCGCAGGCCGCTGTCGATGCGCAACTGATCATTCACCTGCCACTCGTCGCTGACGTAGAAGGCATGCGTCTTCTGCTCGCCGGAGGCGTTGTTCCACTCGTAGCCATAGCGCCACACACCGTTGTCGGTGAAGGTCTTCAGCACCTGGCCGTTGGCGTCCAGCGCTACCAGCCCGAGCAGGCTGGCGTTGTTGCTGGCGTCCATCAGCACCGAGGACGAATAGCGGCTGTAGTCCTCCTTGGTCGAGGCCATGTAATAGCCCAGGGTCAGGTTGTGCTGCTGGCCGCCGAGGTCGAAGCTGCGCATCAGGCGGGTGTCGCTGACGAACTCACGCACCGGGATGTCCAGCCCGCGCAGGCCGCCGATGACCAGCAGGCCGTTGCCGTTCTGGTTGGCGGTGTTGAAGTCGCCGCTGCCGTTGACGTAACGCAGGCCCAGCGAGGCGGCGCCGGGCACGCCGGCCAGCAGGCCTTTCTGCCCATCGAGGAAGGTGGCGGCGGGGGTCAGCGAGTTCGGGAACACGCCGTTGCGGATGGTATCGGTCTTGCTGAAGCGTGCCGACTGCGCCAGCTCCCAGCCGGCGCCCAGCTCGGTTTCCAGCTTCAGTGTGAGCTGGTCACGTTTGACGTGGGTGCCTTCGCTGTTGTCGAAGTCCCAGCCACGGCCATCGGCGGTCTTCATCGACAAATGGCGCGTCTCCGGACCGGCCAAGGTTCCGTGATTGCCGTCGAAGCCGGGTACCGCGCGGATGTCGCCGTTGCCATTGGTATACATGGGGATGCCCAGGTACAGGGCGACGCGGTCGTCCATGTGTTTGGCATCGATGCTGAAACGCCCGCCTTCGAACTCCTTGGCCAGATTCAGGCGGAACTGGCCGCCTTCGTTGCCGTTGAAGCCGGGATCACGCACGCCATCCTCGACCCGATAAAAGCCGCCGAGCAGCAATTTCCAGCCATTGGCCAGCGGGCTGCCATAGGCGAAATCCATACGGTTCAAACCGCTGTCGCCGACGGTGTACTTGAACACGCCGCTGGCTTCATCGCCGACCTGGCGCGGGATGAAGTTGATCGCGCCGGCCGGCGCATTGGAATACATCACCGACGCCGGGCCACCACGCACCACTTCGATACGCTCGATGGTTTCATCCAGGCGGAAGGCCTGGTCGCCGTTGAGATAGCCCAGCGCGGGGTCATGTACCACCGGAATGCCGTCTTCCAGCAGGGTCACCGAGCCGAAACCATCCACCGGGATGCCGCGTGCGCGGATATTGCCGCTGGCTTCGCCGCCGGAGGCTTCCACCCAGAAGCCGGGCACCGACTTCAGCGCCTCGGTGACGCTGGTCGGCGCCTGCATGCGCAGCTGCTCCTCTTCGATATTGGTCACCGAATAGCTGGTTTCCACCTTGGTACGCACACCGGTGCCGCTGCGGCCGGTGACGATGACGGTATCCAGATCCTTGGCCACGGCGGGCGCGGGTGTGCCGGCATCCTGGGCCAGAGCGGCGGCCGGAGCCAGAGCGGAGAGCAGGAGCGCGTGACAGACAGCAGAAGCAAGACGGGTAGGGAGCACGATGTAATCAACAACTGAACAGGGAGTCAGAAATGCTGTCATCGCGGGGTGACGCCGGTATTACGCTTTTGTGCAACGTCGCTGCAGCCGGCGCTGTGGAGGCGCGCCCCAGCCGGTAGAATGCCGGGGATGAGCGCTGTCATTTCCCTGCCCGATCCCGCCCCGCGGGCCCGTGATCCGCACGTGGCCGAACGTGAACACCAGAAACTCGGCAAACGCCTGCGTCACCAGGTAGGCCAGGCCATTGCTGATTTCGGCATGATCGAGGCCGGCGACAAGGTGATGGTCTGCCTGTCCGGCGGCAAGGACAGCTATACCTTGCTGGACATCCTGTTACAGCTGCAGAAGAAGGCGCCGGTGCCGTTCGAGCTGGTGGCGGTGAACCTGGACCAGAAGCAGCCGGGTTTCCCGGAACATGTGTTGCCCGAGTACCTGGCCTCGATCGGCGTGCCGTACCACATCATCGAACAGGACACCTATTCGGTGGTGAGCCGGGTCATCCCGGAAGGCAAGACCATGTGTTCGCTGTGCTCGCGCATGCGCCGTGGCTCGCTGTACACCTACGCCGAAGCCAATGGCTTCACCAAGATCGCGCTGGGCCACCACCGCGATGACATGGTGGCCACGTTCTTCATGAACCTGTTCCACCATTCCAAGATTTCCGGCATGCCGCCCAAGCTGCGCAGCGACGACGGCAAGCATGTGGTGATCCGCCCGCTGGCCTATGTGCGCGAGGCGGACATCATCGAGTACGCCACTACCCGCCAGTTCCCGATCATTCCATGCAACCTGTGCGGCAGTCAGGAAAACCTGCAGCGCAAGCAGGTCGGCCTGATGATGAAGCAGTGGGAGAAGGACACGCCCGGCCGCATCGAGCAGATTTCCCGCGCGCTGGGCGACATCCGTCCCTCGCAGCTGGCCGATCCCAAACTGTTCGACTTCATGGCGCTGGGCCGCCGTGAAGACGCGCCACAGTCTGATGCGCAGGCGTGGCTGGAGGGCAGCGACAAGCAGCAGGATCAAGCAGCCCTTCTCCCACCGGGAGAAGGGTTGGGATGAGGGTAGGCAGTGCTACGGTGGTTTGAAACCAAGCACTGCGCATCACCCTCATCCGCCCCCGGCTCCACCGGCGGCAAGCTCTTCGGAGCAGCTTCTCCAGCGAGGAGAAGCAAGCCCCTGAACCATGAATACGAAATAGGACATCCATGTTTTTCAAGAACCTCACGCTGTTCCGTTTCCCGACCTCCATTGATTTCTCCGAAGTAGACACGCTGCTGCCGCAGGTGGTGCTCAAGCCGGTTGGCGCGCTGGAAATGACCTCGCGCGGCTTCATCTCGCCGTTCGGCCGTGAAGAAAAGACCCAGTTCTCGCACCGCATCGGCGATGCGTTGTGGCTGACTGTCGGTGGCGAAGACAAGATCCTGCCCAGCGTGGTGGTGA
The DNA here is from genome assembly GCF_056760155.1 of Stenotrophomonas sp. STEN022. Classification (NCBI taxonomy): domain Bacteria; kingdom Pseudomonadati; phylum Pseudomonadota; class Gammaproteobacteria; order Lysobacterales; family Lysobacteraceae; genus Stenotrophomonas; species Stenotrophomonas sp. STEN022. The sequence continues at coordinate 27,042 of NZ_JBRREG010000051.1, read as the reverse complement.
ACGATCTGTTGCAGCGCAAGCTGGAAGAGATCGAAGAGAAGGAAGGCCGCAAGCCCGGCGGTCGCGAGCGCAAGCGCCTGAAGGACGACCTGCTGCACGAACTGCTGCCGCGCGCCTTCGTCAAGAGCTCGCGCACCGATGCCTTCCTCGACCTGCAGCACGGTTACGTTGCGGTCGACAGTTCCAGCCGCAAGACCGGCGAGAACGTGATGAGCGACATCCGCGGCATGCTGGGCAGCTTCCCGGCGATGCCGCTGAACGCCGAAGTCGCACCGCGCGCCATCCTGACTGCGTGGATTGCCGGCGAGCCGCTGCCCGAAGGCCTGAGCCTGGGCGAAGAATGCGAGATGAAGGACCCGGCCGAAGGCGGCGCGGTGGTCAAGTGCCAGCACCAGGAACTGCGCTGCGACGAGATCGACAAGCATCTGGATGCAGGCAAGCAGGTCACCAAGCTGGCGCTGATCTTCGAGGACAACCTGTCCTTCGTGCTCGGTGATGATCTGATCGTGCGCAAGCTGAAATTCCTCGATGGCGCGCTGGATCAGCTCGAGCACATCGATGAGGAAGGCCGCCGCGCCGAACTGGATGCCCGCTTCGCCTTGCAGAGCGGCGAAATCCGCCGGCTGTTCCTGCTGTTGGAGCAGGCATTCAAGCTGAGCAAGGCTGATAGCTGAACCCGTTGCTGACCTACCCGGTTTCGTAACCGGGTAGGGACTATGCTGGGACCATGGTTAGTCTGCTTCGCCGTCTGATGACCCCCGCCGCGCCGGTGATCCAGCGCGACACGGTGCGCCTGCGTCTGGACGATGCGGAGATTGAAGTGCTGCGCGTGCGTGATCCGCGTGCACGCCGGCTCAAACTCAGCGTCGATGAACGCGGTGCGCGGTTGACCATGCCACTGCGGGCAAGCCTGGTCTCCGGCGAACGTTTCCTGCAAGCCAACCGGCAGTGGTTGCAGCAACAGTTGGCGCGGCTGGGTGGCGATGGCTTGCTCGCGCCAGCACTGCGTCTGCGCGAGCCCGGCGTGCTGCCCTTGCGCGGCGAATTGTTGCCGGTGCAATGGCAGGAAGGACGGTTCACCCGCATCGAGGTTGATGCTGGTGTAGTGACGATCCAGTTGCCGGCGCGTGCCGGGGAACCGGCGTTGCGACGCGCGCTGCGTGAATTCTATGAAGTGCAGGTGCGTGCTGATGTCGGCCAATGGTTGCCGCGTTATCTGCCGGGGTTGGCGCGTGCGCCGTCGCGGTTGCGGCCGAAGGTGATGTCTTCGCAATGGGGATCGTTGGCGCCGGATGGTTCGATGGCCCTGGACCTGGCCTTGGTGTTGGCGCGGCCGTCGGCTTTTGAGTACGTGCTGGTGCACGAGCTGTGTCATCTGCTGCAGGCCAACCACTCGCCGGCGTTCTGGGCGGAAGTGGAAGCGCGTTTTCCTGAGTGGCGCGATGAGCGTGATTACCTGCGTGAGGAAGGCCGCAGGTTGAAGAGCACCTTGCATCAGTTGCTGCGGGCGCAGGGCTGAGGCTGAGGCCAAAAGCCAAGGCCAAAAGCCAAGGCCGGCCACTGTAGTGCCGAGCCATGCTCGGCAGGGGCCTTGCCGGCAAGATCAAAGGCGTCCCCTCATCCCAACCCTTCTCCCGCAAGCGGGAGAAGGGCCAAAGCAGTAGCAGTAGCAGTAGCAGTAGCAACAGCAACAACAGCAACAGCAACAACAACAGCAACAGCAACAGCAACAGCAACCTCACCCGGCCCTGCGCATCACCTCAGTCCCACCGGTCGAATAGCGGAACACCGAAACCGCCTCCGCCAAGGCACTGGCCTGCTCTTCCATCGAGCGCGCCGCCGCGCTGGCTTCTTCCACCAAGGCTGCATTCTGCTGGGTGGTTTCATCCATCTGCACGACGGTGTGGTTGACCTGCTCGATGCCGGCCGATTGTTCCTGCGAAGCCGCGGCAATCCGCGCGACGATGTCGCTGACCTGCTGCACCGAGCCGACAATTTCACTCATGGTGCTGCCGGCCTGTGCGACCAAGGCGGCGCCATCTTCCACCTTGCCCATCGAGTCGCCGATCAGTTCCTTGATCTCGCGTGCGGCGGTGGCCGAGCGCTGCGCCAGACTGCGCACTTCCGATGCCACCACCGCGAAGCCACGGCCCTGCTCACCGGCACGCGCGGCCTCCACCGCGGCGTTCAACGCCAGGATATTGGTCTGGAAGGCGATGCCGTCGATCACCCCGATGATCTCGGCAATGCGCTTGGACGACAGCTCGATCGCATGCATCGTCGACACCACCTGCCCAACCACATCGCCACCGCGTGCAGCGACATCGGCAGCTCCCATTGCCAGCTGGTTGGCCTGCCGGGCCGAGGCAGCGTTCTCGCGCACGGTGGCGGTCAACTCCTCCATCGAGGCTGCGGTTTCCTCCAGGTTGGCGGCCTGCTGCTCGGTACGGCGCGATAGATCGTCATTGCCTGCCGCCAGTTCGTGTGCGGCGGTGTTGATCGCCAGCGAGCACTGCTTGATCTGGCCAACGATGCCGGTCAGGCGTTCGGCGGTGAGATTGGCGTCGATCTTCATGGCTTCGAAGTCGCCGGCATAGTCACCCTGCACACGATGATCCAGGTCGCCAGCAGCCAGCGCCGACAACATCGTGCGCAATTCGCCGGTGGTGGTGGCAACGACCTCCAGCAGCTGGTTGATGCCGGTGGTAAGTGTCTGGATGAAGCCGGCCTCGCTCACCGCCTGCAGGCGCTGGTCGAGAGCGCCGGCCGAGGCGGCGGCGACGATGCCGGCCACGCTGTTTTCCAGCGCCAGTTCCTGGGTACGGTCGTGCCACTCCACCGCGAAGCCGCTGCGGCTGCCGTCGGCGTTGAACACTGGCGTCACTACCTGGCTGAAATGCACCGGGCCAATGGTGATCTGGCCGTTGTGCACCTTCCTGAGCTGGTCGAGCATGCCGCGGATACGCGCCGGGTTGGCATGGAAGCGGTGGATGCTGCTGCCGACCAGGGTATCGACGTTGAAGTCGGGGAAGGCCTTGCGCAGGGTGTCCTGCTGGTTGCGCAGCAGGGCCACCACCGAGCGGTTGACGTAGCGGATGATGTGCTCGTTGTCGGCAATCATCATGCCGGTGCGCGAGGCGTCCAGCGAAGCGCGGATCTGGATGTTTTCGTGGTGCAGCGCGGCTTCCTGCTGCTGCTTCTGCTCAAGCTGGGTGCGCATCCGCAGCACGCCATCGGCCAGGGTGCCTGCTGCGAAGCTGCCATCAGTACCAATGGCGTCGCTGTTTTCACCGCTGGCGATTGCATCCACCATCGCCCGCAGACGCGTGGGTGCTGCGCCCAAGGTCAGTACCTGGCGCCGCAGCTGCACTGCCATTGCGCTGATGAAGGCGGTTTCAACCACCACGGACAGCGCATGTAGCAGCACGATGTTGAAGCCACTGCCTGCTGCGAAAGCGCGCACCGGCAGGCCGCGGGACTGCAGCCAGTAGAAGGCCAGGTGATGCACGCTGATTGCCGCCGCAGCAACCACCACCGGAATCCAGTCGCGGTAATACAACAGCAGCGCGATCACCACGAAGACGCCGAAATGCATTTCCACCAGGCCATTGGCCTGCTGGATGGTGGCGGCGACCAGTGCCATCAGCACCAATGCCACGGTCACCCGACTTAGCAGGCTGCCCGGCGCCAGTTTTATCTGCACCGCCATCAGTGCCAACGAGGGCAGGCTGACGGCGTAGAACGGTAGCCATTGCCCCGACCACAGCGCCAGCGCCAATGACGCCAGCCCGAGGATCAGGCCGAAATACAGGAATAAACGGTCCGCCGCGCAGGCCAGCTGCGTGTAGTAGGCGTCGGGAGGTGGCGTTGTGGCGTGGGGACGAGTGGACATCGGGAACTCCTGTTCAACAGGAACAGCGGGGAGGAAGGATCAGGGGAGGGCCGTGTTCGGCCAGCACTACCGGCAGCCAGCGGGTCAGTGCTGCATCGCTGCGGCCACAGGCCAGCGCGGAAGGTTGCAAGGGGCCGGCATAGAGCGGGCGGCCATCGGCGGCCAGCACCAGTAGCTCGTAGGCGGCGCTGGTATTCAGTGCGATAGCGTGCGCGCCTTGTGATTGCAGTGCGGCGCTGAGTTGTTGCCATGCCTGCTCGTTTTGTTCGCAGGCGCAATCGGGTGGGTTCAGTCGGATTGCCAGCGGCGCGCCAATGGCAGGCAGTTGGCCCTGCGCGCGCAGTCCATCCACCAGCGTAGTCAGCGCAGCTTCGTCACCGGCGGGGCGGTGGCCGAGCGCGGCAACGCTGGCAGTGGTCCAGCCCAGCCAACAGGCGAGCAGGATCAGGCCGGTGATGACACCGGGCCGGAGGGCGGGGCGGGGGGGCATGCGCTGGTGGGGCGCGCAGCACCCGTTGCGGGGCTGCGGGACATTTTCTCGATTACGGCAATGCCGGGGTTATCGGCTGCCGCGCTTACTACTGAAGCCGATGCTGTTGGCATCGGCTTCCATATTCAGCTGGCGTCGGGCAAGGCCGCGATGAAGTCGCGAATGATCAGCGCGACTGCTTCGGGATCATCCATGTGCACATGGTGATGGCCGGGCAGGGTATGCAGGCGGCCATCCGGCAGCAGCGCCGCGCGCTGGCTGCGTTCCGGTTCCGGGAAGTAGGGCTGGGCCGGGGTGGCGTAGATCACCTGCACCGGGCAGAGGATGGCGCTGACCACGTCGCAGACCTGTTCTTCGGTCATCCGTACCGCAGTGGGCAGCATCAGCCGCGGGTCGCTGCGCCAGCTCCAACCACCGTCGACCGGTTTGACCCCGCGTTCGATCAGCAGCCGTGCCGAGGCTTCGCTGAGCTGGTTGACCATCATCCGCGCGCGTACCGGCGCGCTCAGGTCGGGGAATACCCGCAACTGCTTGGCGTCCAGCTTCAGCATCGCCTCCACATAGGTACGCAGGCGCTGCACGGTTTCGCCGGCCGGTGCGGTCAGTCCGCCCAGTGCTTCGATCGATACCAGTGCCTGCACGCGCTCACCGGCCACCGCAGCGACCAGACTGGCAATTGCCGCACCCATCGAGTGGCCGAGCAGTACAAAGCGGTCCCAGCCCAGCGCATCGGCAATGGCCAGGGTCTGCACGATGGCGTGCGGCGTGGTGTACGGCGTGGTCAGCGGCAGGTGGTCGCTATAGCCATGGCCGGGCAGGTCGACCATCACCAGGTCCAGCGTTGGCAGCTGTGCGGCCAGCGGCAGGAAGCTGGCTGCGTTGTCGAGCCAGCCATGCAGGGCGAGGACCTTCAGGCCATCCGGGTTGCCGGCGCGCAGGCCGGCGACGCGGATGCCGTCGAGCTGCAGTTCAAACGGCGTCGCGTTCATGCCGGTTGCGCCGCCGCCAGCGCGGCCAACGCAGCGGCGTGGGCGCTGCTGTCGTTGAGGCAGGGGATGTAGCGCATGCGCGCGCCACGCTCAGCCAGGGTTTCGGTGAAGCCCATCTGCACTTCTTCCAGGGTTTCCAGGCAATCGGTGGCAAAGCCCGGGCAGACCACGTCCAGGGTCTTGATGCCGCTTTCGGCCAGTTCCCACAGCCGCGGTTCGGCATAGGGCTGCAGCCAACGCTCCCGGCCGAATCGTGATTGGTAGGCCAGTTCCCACGCATCGCTGGTCAGGCCCAGCGCAGCGGCAATGGCCTTGGCACTGGCCTCGCAGCGCTGCGGGTAGGGGTCGCCGGCATCGGCCAGGCGCTGCGGGATGCCGTGGAAGGAGAACACCAGCTTGCCGCCACGGCCATGTTCGGCCCAGTAGTCGGCAATGGAGGCGGCGACCGCGGCGACCCAGGCCGGGTCGTCGGCGTAGTCGCGGATGGTCTGCACCGTCACCTTCGGGTTGCGCGCCTGCCACTGCTGCACGCGGTCCTCGATGGAGGCGGTGGTGGTGGTGGAGTACTGCGGGTACAGCGGCAGCACCACGATGCGCTGGATACCCTCGGCAGCCAATGCATCCAGCGCCGACAGCATGGCCGGTTCGCCGTAGCGCATGGCTTCGCGCACCCGCCACTGTGGCAACTGCTGTTGCATGGCCTTGGCCAGGCGATGGGTGTACACCGCCAGCGGCGAGCCTTCAGGTAACCAGACCTGGGCGTATTTCTGTGCCGAGCGGCCACTGCGCAGCGGCAGGATCAGCCCATGCAGCAGGGGTTTCCACAGCAAAGCCGGGATCGAGACCACGCGGGGGTCACTGAGGAATTCGGCCAGATAGCGCCGCACCGCAGGGGCGGTCGGTGTCTCGGGCGTGCCTAGATTGACCGCGAGCAGCGCGGTAGTGGGTGCGTCGGACATCCGTGCATTTTCGCAGGTATGGGCGGAGAAGGGAGGGCTACGGGTTTGCAGCGGATATCACCCCTCCCCAACCCTCCCCTTCGCGATGCGAAAGGGAGGGGGTACAGGTGCTCATGCCTCACGCCCGCTCACCAGCTATTCAGAGCCACGCTACTAATTTCAGGCACTTGCGCTATCTTTCTATGCATCGACCTACGGAGTTACCCATGCGCCGCCTGCCGTGCCTTGTGCTGCTGTTGTCCGCGAGCCTGTTGTCCGCCACTGCTGTCGCCGGTCCGCAGGAAGATCAGCGTGCCCGCAATGCGGTGCGGGTGCTCAGCGAAATCCAGAACATCCCCGAGCAGTCCATCCCCGACAAGCTGCTGGATGAAGGCCGCGCCATCATCGTCCTGCCGGACACCATCAAGGCCGGTCTGGTGCTGGGTGGACGCCGCGGCCACGGCCTGATGTCGGTGAAAATGGCCGATGGCAGCTGGTCCAATCCGGTATTCATCAAGCTTACTGGCGGCAGCATCGGCTTCCAGGCCGGTGTGCAGTCGTCGGACGTGATCCTGGTGTTCCGCAACGACCGCAGTCTGGACAACATCGTCAACGGCAAGTTCACTCTCGGCGCCGACGCCGGTGTCGCCGCCGGCCCGGTTGGCCGCAACGCCTCGGCGGCTACCGACGGCCAGCTCAAGGCTGAAATCTGGTCGTGGTCGCGCGCGCGCGGCCTGTTTGCAGGTGTCGCACTGGATGGTGCGGTGCTGCAGATCGACGATTCCGCCAACCTCGATGCCTACGGCCAGAACACCACCCCGCGCATGATCCTGGAAGGCCGCCTGAATACCGCGCCGTCTTCCGATGTCGTGTCCTTCCGTGACCGTCTGGAAGAATCCACCTATGCGGCGCGTGAAAAGCGCGGCACCCAGGGCAGTGCCGCGCCGGTGGCGGCAAGCGCACCACGCAGCAATGCGGTCAGCGTGCAGGCGCCGGCAGCCAATGCGGCTGGTGCCGATACCGCGACCACCGCGCCGTTGCAGCACAGCAGCGCTGAACCGGCACCGCAGCAGGGCTTCCAGCCGGTCTCGGAAGGCGAGATCCGCACCGAAAGCCTGGACGGCGGCAACTGACCTTTGGCATAGCGATCAGTTAAGACCTTGTGCGCTATGCTCGACAACCTCCACACAGATAACGCGAGCAGATCATGGGCAGTTTCAGCATCTGGCACTGGTTGGTCGTGCTGGTCATCGTGCTGCTGGTGTTTGGCACCAAGCGGTTGACGAGCGGCGCCAAGGATCTGGGCAGTGCGGTCAAAGAGTTCAAGAAGGGCATGCGTGACGAAGACAAGCCGGCTGCACAGCTGGGCGATGAATCGCGCGATGCCGACAAGAGCGGCGAAAAGCAGGCCGAGCACGACCGCGACGCGCGCTGATCCCGAGCGCGCGACGTGTTTGATATCGGCTTCAGCGAACTGCTGCTGATCGCAGTGGTGGCCTTGGTGGTTCTCGGCCCGGAACGTCTGCCCAAGGCAGCGCGTTTTGCCGGGCTGTGGGTGCGCCGTGCCCGCAACCAGTGGGACTCGGTCAAGCAGGAGCTGGAGCGCGAGCTGCATGCCGAGGAGCTCAAGCGCAATCTGCAGGATGTGCGCCAGTCGATGCAGCAGGCCGAGGCCGGGCTGCGCGACCAGGCCGGGCAGGTGCGCGCCGAGGCCGATGCCTTCAAGCGCGAAGTTGAGCTGCCGGAATCGGCGGCCGAACGGGTGATTGAGCCGCGCACCATCGAGCCGCGGCCGATCGCCACGGCCGATGGGCAGGCAACCGCCGCTGCGGAGCCGGCCCCGCCGGAAGCGGACGCCGCGCCGGGCAGCCACGCTGTCACCGATCCCGAATTCAGCCGCAGCATCCCCCTGGATGATGTGCCGGTAAGCGCCGAGCCGGCTTCGGCAAGTCAGGAGCGGACGCCATGAGTGCGGCGGATCTGAACGAAAGCAGCCTGATCGAACACCTGATCGAGTTGCGCTCACGGGTGGTGCGCGCGCTGCTGGGCCTGGGTGTGGTGCTGCTGGCGTTGATGCCGTTCTCGCGCACCCTGTACACCCATCTGGCCACGCCGCTGATCTCGCAGCTGCCGGCTGGGCAATCGATGATTGCCACCAATCCGGCCGGTGCCTTCTTCGCGCCGCTGAAGCTGACCTTTTTTGCCGCGCTGTTCGTGGCGGTGCCGTGGCTGCTGTACCAGGCCTGGGCCTTTGTGGCACCGGCCCTGTATGCCCGCGAAAAGCGCCTGGCGCTGCCGCTGCTGGGCTCAGCGGTTGCGCTGTTCTATATCGGCTGTGCCTTCGCCTACTTCCTGGTGCTGCCGGCGGTGTTCCACTTCCTGACCACCTTCCGTCCGGAGGTGATCGCCATCACGCCTGATGCCAACGCCTACCTGGATTTCGTGTTGGCCATCTTCTTTGCCTTCGGTGCCAGCTTCGAGCTGCCGGTGGCGATGGTGATCCTGGTCCTGCTGGGCTGGGTGACCCCGCAGCAGCTGCGTGAAGGACGCGGTTACGCGATCGTCGGTATCTTTGTGCTGGCGGCGGTGCTGACCCCGCCGGATGTGGTGTCGCAGCTGATGCTGGCGATACCCATGTGTTTCCTTTATGAACTGGGCATACATGCGGCCCGTTGGCTGCAGCCGCGCGACCAGGGCAAGACCGCGGCACCCTGATTCAACCGTGGCAGGCGGTCGTCAGCAATCTGCGCTATTTTTCACTGAAAAGTTGCCGCGCGGACTGGCAGGCGTGGTGGCACCCCGGGGGACACCTGCATGACGCAAAAGAAAGAGAGCTGGATCAACAACGTGTCGCTGTTGAACAAGATGCTGGCGGCATTTGGTTTGTTCTTCCTGTGCTTCCTGGCCACCAGCGTGGTCAGCTATAGGACTTCGGGGCAGGATGATGCCGCGCGCAAGCGCGAGGCGGTGCAGCTTGAGGTCACCAACCAGATCGAAGACGCCATCCAGGCGGTGCGGCTGCAGCAGATAGCCATCCGCAATTATCTGCTGGGCGATGGTGAGCGGCAGATCGAGGCGCTCAGCCAACTGCGCGAGCGTCGTGATGCGGCCATTGAGGCGGCTGTCGTTGCTGCCGGTAGCGGTGACGTGGCCGAGCGTCTGCGGCGTACCCAACAGCAGGCCCGGACCTGGGACAGCGAGGTCATGGCGGTGCTGCGCCCGGCTGGTGACGCGGCGCCAAGAAGTCAGCTTGAGTTGCTGCACGCGGTCAGCAATGGCGGCCAGGGCAATGCCTTGGCCGAAACACTGGACGGCATCTACAACTCCGAAGTCAGCCTGATGTTGAATGATCGGGCGCAGATGAGTCGCTGGATCGGTCAGGCGCACGACCTGTCGCTGATCCTGCTGGTAGTCGGGCTGATGATCGTCATCGTTGTTTTGTGGTTGATTTCGCGGGTGATTGTCACCCCGATCAATCGCCTCACCGAAGAGATGACGCGGCTGGCCAGCGACGATCTGGAAATAGAGATCGATGGCCTTGGCCGCAAGGATGAAATCGGCGAGATGGCCCGCGCGATGGAGGTGTTCCGGCGCAACTCGGTGGCCTCACGTGATGCCAACTGGGTCAAGCTCAGCGTCGGCGAAGTCGGTGCCCAGTTGCAGACTGCGCAGACCCCGGATGAGTACGCGCAGGCGCTGGTGTCACAGATCGCGCCGCGCATCGATGCGCCGATCGGCGTGTTCTTTGCCTGGAGCGAAACCGAAAATCAGCTGCGCCTGCAGGGCAGCTACGGCTTCCAGCGGCGCAAGCATCTCGGCCTGCACTATGGGCTTGGCGATGGCCTGATCGGGCAGGCGGCATTGGAGCGCAAGCGTATCAGCGTGCAGCAGGTACCGGATGACTTCTTCGGCGTGCACTCGGCGCTGGGCGAAGCGCAGCCACGTCATCTGGTGGCAGTGCCGCTGCTGTTGAAGGATCGCCTGCTGGGCGTGTTCGAGTTCGGCACCTTCGGTCATTTCAACGCCACCCAGGAAGCCTTCATCGACGCAGTGCTGCCGACCGTGGCGCTGGGCCTGGACAATATCTGTCGCGCCGACGAGACCCAGCTGTTGCTGGACCACACCCGTGCCCAGGCCGAAGAACTGCAGGTGTCGCAGCTGGCCTTGCAGGCACAGGAAGAAGAGCTGCGCGCCACCAACGAAGAGTTGCAGGGCAAGACCGTCGAGCTGGAAGAGCAGGCCCAGCGGCTGTCCGCTTCCGAAGAAGAGCTGCGCGTGCAGGCCGAGGAACTGCAGGCCTCCAACGAAGAACTGCGGCAGAAGACCGAAGTGCTCAATGAACAGAAGGACGTGCTGCAGGTATTGCAGCGCGAGACCGAGTTCAAGGCGCAGGAGCTGGCGCGCGCCAGCCAGTACAAGACCGACTTCCTGGCCAATATGTCGCACGAGCTGCGCACGCCGCTCAACAGCCTGCTGATCCTGTCGAAGGAGCTGGCCGAGAACGAAAGCGGGCATCTGGACGTGGAGGAAGTTGAAGCCGCGGCGGTCATCCACGACTCCGGCTCCAACCTGCTGCGCTTGATCAACGACATCCTCGATCTGTCCAAGATCGAGGCCGGCAAGATGGACGTGCACCGCGAGGAAGTGAAGATCGATGCGATCACCCGCGAGGTGACGCGCCACTTCCGCCACATGGCGATGGAGAACCGCCTGGAGTTCGCCATCGACGTGGACCCGTCGATGCCCGACGCACTGGTCACCGATCGTTCCAAGCTGCAGCAGGTGCTCAACAACCTGCTCGGCAACGCCTTCAAGTTCACCCGCGAAGGTTCGGTGACCCTGCAGATGGCGATGGCCAACAGCGCCATGCTGACCCGCATCGGCGCGGCAGCCGAGGACCAGCATGTAGCGCTGAGCGTGCGTGATACGGGTATTGGCATTCCCGAAGAGCGTCTGGACTCGATCTTCGAGGCCTTCGAACAGGTCGATTCCAGCACCAGCCGTCACTACGGTGGCAGCGGTTTGGGGCTGGCGATCGCGCGGCGCCTGGCGCAGTTGCTGGGCGGGCAGCTGGTCGTCGATAGCGAACAAGGCAAGGGCAGCAGCTTCAGCCTGGTGCTGCCGCTGTTGTCGGCCGGCATCAACAGCGCCGTGGCCGCCAGCCAGGCGACCATCGAGCAGCGGCCAGCACCCACGCCGGGCCCGGCGCGCGCAGCTACCGCGCAGCTGATTGACTGGATTCCCGATGACCGCCACGCCATCGCAGCCGGCGAGACGGTGATCCTGACGGTGGAAGATGATCCGGCCTTCGCCCGCATCCTGGTCGACCTGATCCGCCGCAAGGGCCACCGCGCGCTTGCCGCTGCCGATGGCGAGAGTGGCCTGGAGCTGGCGCGCCGCTATCGTCCCACCGGCATCCTGCTGGACGTGATGTTGCCGGGCATGGACGGTTGGTCGGTGCTGCAGCATCTCAAGCATGACCCGGTCACCGCCGCCATCCCGGTGCATTTCATTTCCGCCGTCGATGAAGCCGCTCGCGGTGTTGCCCTGGGCGCAGTCGGTTACCTGACCAAGCCGGTGGATCGCAAGGCGCTGGTTGCCGCCTTCGACCATCTGCTGGATGTGGCCGGCAAGATCGTGCGCAAGCTGTTGCTGGTCGACGACGATCCGGATTCACGGCTGGCACTGACCCGCCTGCTGCAGGCGGACAATGTCGAGATCGACCAGGTCGCCTCGGGCGAAGAAGCACTGGAGCGCATCGCCACCCACAGCTACGACTGCATCGTGCTGGATCTCAACCTGGGCGGTATCTCCGGCATCGAGTTCCTGGAGAAGGCCGCCACCCTGGTGGCAGTGCCGCCGGTGGTGATCTACTCCGGGCAGGACCTGAGCCGCGAAGACAGCCTCAAACTGCGCCAGTACACCGACAGCATCGTGATCAAGGGCCAGCGTTCGCCCGAGCGCCTGCTCGATGAAGTGAGCCTGTTCCTGCACAGCATCGGCTCGCGCGGAGCCAACGCCACGCCGTCCGACGACAATAATCTGGGCGGCCGCCAGGTGCTGCTGGTCGATGACGACATGCGCAACCTGTTTGCTCTGTCCAAGTCGCTGCGCTCGCGCGGGGTGAATGTGTCGATGGCGCAGGATGGCTACAAGGCGCTTCAGCAGTTGGAGGAAAATCCGTCCATCGAGCTGGTGCTGATGGACATCATGATGCCGGGCATGGACGGCTACGAAACCACCCGCGAAATCCGCAAGCTGCCGCAATGGAGCAACCTGCCGATCATCGCCGTCACCGCCAAGGCGATGCATGGCGACCGCGACAAGTGCCTGGATGCCGGTGCCAATGACTACCTCACCAAGCCGGTTGACCTGGACAAGCTGTTGTCGATGATGCGCGTATGGCTGCAAAAGTAGGTCCCATCGCACCGCAACCCTTGCGCGATGACATCGACGACATCGAAGTCGATGCCTTCATCACCGCGATGTCGCGGCGGCATGGCTATGACTTCACCGGTTACGCGCCGTCCTCGCTGAAGCGGCGGGTGCTGGCGTTGGCGCATGGGTTGAGCCTGCCCAGTGTCAGCGAGCTGACCGCACGCGTACTGCGTGAAGACGAGATGGTGCCGCAGGTGATCGCCAAACTGTCGGTGCCGGTGTCGGAGATGTTTCGCAACCCGGCGGTGTTCCGCAAGTTGCGCGACGAAGTATTCCCGGTGCTGGCCTCGTACCCGCAGATCAATATCTGGCAGGCCGGTTGCGCGCATGGGCAGGAAGTGTATTCGCTGGCCATCCTGCTGAAGGAAGCCGGGCTGTACGACCGCTGCCAGATCTACGCCACCGACTTCAGCGATGAAGCGCTGGCCAAGGCGCAGGAAGGCATCTTCCCGATCCGTGATGCGCGCTTGTATTCGGAGAACTATCTGGCGGCCGGTGGCCGCCACACGCTGTCCGATTACTACCACGCCCGCTACGACTTCATGAAGCTGGACGAGCGGCTCAAGGAGCGGGTCACCTTCGCCAACCACAACCTGGTCTGCGACGGCGTGTTCACCGAGGCGCAGCTGATCCTGTGCCGCAATGTGCTGATTTATTTCTCCGACACGCTGCAGGACAGGGTGCTGGGCCTGTTCCGCAGCAGCCTCAGCCGTGGCGGTTTCCTGTGCCTGGGCAACCGCGAGTCGATCCGCTTCGCCCCCAGTGCGCGCGATTTCGTGCCGCTGGATGCCGAACTGCGGCTGTACCGCAACGCTGGTGGCCTACTGTGAAAACCGCGTCCGGGCGGCCTCCACAAGCCGTTGTGGTGGGGTGCTCGGCGGGCGGGCTTGCTGCCCTGCATCAATTGCTGGGCGGGCTGTCAGGGCCGCTGCCGGTGCCGATGGTGGTGGTCTGCCACAGCGGTTCGGAGGATATGCGGGTGTTCTGCGAGCTGCTGGCCAGCCGCAGTGGGCTGCCGGTGGAGGAGGCCGAAGAACGCCAGCTGCCCGAGCCGGGGCGGGTCTATGTAGCCCCGTCCGGCTACCACCTGCTGATCGAGCGCAACGGCCGTTTTGCCCTGAGCGTTGACCCCCGGGTGGCATTTTCACGCCCTTCGATCGATGTTCTGTTTGAATCTGCGGCCGAGGTCTGGCGCGAGCAGCTGCTGGCGGTGTTGATGACTGGAGCAAATTCCGACGGTGCCGAAGGGTGCGCGCGGATACGACGCTCTGGTGGCACACTGATCGTTCAGGACCCGGAAACGGCGCAAGTGGCTATGATGCCTGCCGCCGCACTGGAGCTGGCTGGCGCCGATCATTGCCTGCCGCTCCCCGAAATTCCCTTTTTGCTGGAAGCATTATGTTCGTGACCAAGCCGGTGGCAGTGCAGCGCCCCAAGATCCTGGCCGTAGATGACAACCCCGCCAACCTGTTGGTGATCCGCCGGGTGCTGGCCAAGCTCGACGTGGACGTGGTCGAGGCGGCCTGCGGCAACGATGCACTGAAGGCGACGCTGGACGACGAGTTCGCGCTGGTGCTGCTGGATGTCTACATGCCGGACATCAACGGCTTCGAAGTGGCCGAGATCCTGTCGCAGGAAGAAACCACCCGGCAGACCCCGATCATCTTCGTCACGGCGACGTATGCCGACGACGTGCATCGGCTCAAGGGCTATGGCTTCGGTGCGGTGGACTACATGGCCAAGCCGCTGGAAGCCACCATCCTGCTGTCCAAGGTGCAGGTGTTCCTGGAGCTGTACCGGCACCGGGTGGCACTGCGCGATGCATTGAGCGAGCTGTCCGAGCGCAACCGCCAGCTGGAAATCGAAGTCGAGCAGCGCAAACAGATGGAGCAGGAAATGCGCCATCTGGCCATGCACGACATGCTGACCGGGCTGCCCAACCGGGCCTTGTTCATGGACCGGCTGGAGAGCGCCCACCACCGCGCGCAACGCCATGGCGGCATGTTCGCGCTGGTCTATGTGGACGTGGACCGGTTCAAGGAGGTCAACGACACCTGGGGCCACGGTGCCGGCGATGCGGTGCTGATCGAGCTGGCCGCACGGCTGCGCGGTGCGCTGCGTGAGAACGACACGGTGGCGCGGTTGGGTGGCGACGAGTTCGCGCTGGTGCTGGAAGAGCTCGACGACATCAGCGATGCCCATCGTCTGATGGAGCGGGTGACGCAGTCGTTGCAGGCACCGATGCACTACCTGCGCGATGGCGAAGCACTCACCCTGGCTATCGCCGCCAGCATTGGCGTGGCCGCCTACCCAGCGGACGGTGCCGAGGTGGATGCCTTGCTGCATGCTGCCGACCAGGCCATGTACCTGATCAAGCGCAGCCGCGACACGGTGTGAAACAAAAAGGCCGCGCATCTCTGCGCGGCCTTGCTGCAAGCGATATGACCGTCTGGATCAGGCTTCGAACACGTGACCGTTGTTTACCGGCGGCGGGGTCGGGCCGGCGGCATCGGTTGGCGCCAGAATCTGCTTCCACGCTGCGTATACGGCGCCGGCGAAGACCGGCATCAGTATTGCCATAAGCAACAACTGCGCGATCGCCATGGCGGCGACCTGGCCGGCGATCAGGCCGATGAACAGCGCTACGATGATCACCGCGAAATAGATCGCGAAAATGGCAATGAACGCCAGCACGAAGAACACCAGCATCGCCGGCAGGTTGTGGATGCTGGCGCGCAGGCTTTCGCGCAGCGCGTGCATGCCACCGGAGCGCTCGAACATCACCTGCGGTGGCATCACGAACAGCGCAAGCGTCACGGCGACGAAGCTGGCGATCAGCAACAGCAGCCACAGCAGGATGCGCCCGGCCGGCAGCGTCGCCACCAAGGCCTCGATCTGCGCCGGGTCCGGCTGTGCACCGGATTGGCTGAGCTCATTGAGCTTGACCATCACCACCGACAGTTGCTGCAGGCCATCGGTGCCGACCAGCACCAGCAGCAGCGTGCCCAGCAGCAGCGCGGCAAACAGCTGCGGCAGCAGGGCGACCAGCAGATGTGGCGCGCGGCCTTCCTGTACGCCCTGCAGCAGGTGCGCAGGTTTGGCGGTCCGGCCCTGGTCGACCTCGCGGATCGCCCACAACATGCCGCCCATGAACAAGGGGCCGGCCAACAACAGCAGCAGCTGCACCACGGTGCCCAATGCCGGCACCAGCATCGACAGCGACAGCACCAGCGAAGTGCCGACGCCCCACAGGATGCCCAGCGAACCCAGTGCAAGCGGCGCGCGCTTGAGCAGGCCAAAACCGGTCAGCAGCCATTCCGCACCGGCAGAGGCCGGTACCTTGCGAATCTCGCTCATTGCAATTCCGAAACGGGGGAGTGCGTGGGCAACAGGCCGACGCTGGGCGGATTATCGCCTGAAACCCGGGTCGGGTTTATGAGGACAAAGTAACGGTGGGGTTTGCTCCCTCCCTTTCGCGCAGCGAAGGGGAGGAGTTGGCTCTGCTGTTGTCGGTAGGGCCGAGCCGTGCTCGGCAAGGGGCGTTACCGGAAAAGCCTCTGCCGAGCATGGCTCGGCACTACAGGTTGGATTGCCGGGAAAGCCTCTGCCGAGCATGGCTCGGCACTACATGTGGCTGGCCCGTCGGCCCTTGTGGGAGCGGCGTCAGCCGCGAAGGCCATGAAACGGCAGATTGCGGGCCTGCCCGTCATTGCACCATTGCCGGCTTCGCGGCTGAAGCCGTTCCCACAAAACAACAGCAGGTTCAATGCGTCTCGCGGCGCACATGCCGCACGAAGCGCCGCAGCAGCTGGCGGGCCAGCGGCGCGGCGCTGACCTCGCGGGCGACGCTGCGGGCACAGCCGCCATGACGGGCGATGCAGTCGGCGCGGGCGCGGACGTAGCCACGCATGTGATGGGTGGCGAACTCGGGATGGAACTGCAGGCCCCAGGCCTGCTCGCCCCAGCGGAAGGCGTGGCAGTTGTCCTGCACCGAGCGGGCCAGCACGGTGGCGCCTTCGGGCGCGCGCAGTACGGTCTGCAGGTGGGTGGCGTGGGCCGGGAAACTGGCCGGCAGGCCGGCGAACAGGGGGTCGGCCGAGGCAGGGGCTTCCAGCTCCAGCTGGATGGTGCCGGATTCGCGCCCGGCCGGGTTGTACGCCACTTCGCCGCCCAGCGCATGCGCAAGCAGCTGGTGGCCGTAGCAGATGCCCAACAGCGGCATGCCGGCATGGGCGGCGTCGCGCAGCCAGTCGGCGCTGCGCTCGCTCCAGTCGGCGCGGTCGGTGACGAAGGCGGCCGAGCCGGTGACGATGGTGGCGGCAAAATCGCCACGCGCCGGCAACTGCTCGCCGTGCTCGACGTTGACCACCACGGTGTCGGCCTCTTCCAAGCCGGCGGCCACGCGGATCCAGTGCGGGAAGCGGCCGTAACGGCGCAGGGTCGGGAACGGTTGCCCGGTTTCAACGATCAAGAACGGCTGGGACTTCATTCCGGCGGCGGCAGTACTGACAGGACTTCCTCGATTGTAGTCAGCCCTGCGGCCACCTTTTCAAGCCCGGTGCGGCGCAGGGTGCGCAATCCGTCGGCCGCTGCGGCCTTGCTGAATCCGGCCAGATCCATGTCGCGGGTGATCAGGGCGCGCAGCCGTGAACCCAGTGGTAGCAGCTCATACAGGCCGATCCGGCCCATGTAACCGGTGCGCCGGCACTCCAGGCAACCGACCGGCGCATATGCCGTGACCACATCTGGTAATGCTTCATGGGCATGACGTAGTGGTGCCCAATCACTGTCGCTCAAGCTGTCCGGCGTCTTGCAGTGCGGGCACAGGGTACGCACCAGTCGCTGCGCCAGCACGCCGTTGACGGTGGAGGCGATCAGATAGTGCGGCACGCCCAGATCGAGCAGGCGGGTGATCGCCGAGGGCGCGTCGTTGGTGTGCAGGGTGGACAGCACCAGGTGGCCGGTCAGCGAAGCCTGTACCGCCATCTGCGCGGTTTCCAGGTCGCGGATTTCGCCGATCATGATGATGTCCGGGTCCTGGCGCAGCAGGGTGCGCACGCCGGAGGCGAAGTCCAGGTCGATATTGGCCTGCACCTGCATCTGGTTGAATTCGGGCGCGATCATTTCGATCGGGTCCTCCACCGTGCACACGTTCACGTCCGGCGTGGCCAGGCGCTTGAGTGTGGAATACAGGGTGGTGGTCTTGCCGGAGCCGGTGGGACCGGTGACCAGCACGATGCCGTGCGGCCGCGCCACCAGCTCGTTCCAGCCGGCGGCTTCTTCCGGGCTGAAGCCCAGTTGCTCGATGCTCTTGAACGCCGAGTCCGGGTCGAAGATGCGCATCACGCACTTTTCGCCGAACGCGGTAGGCATGGTCGACAGGCGCATTTCCACCTCGCGGCCGCCCGGCGAGCGGGTCTTGATGCGGCCGTCCTGTGGGCGCCGGCGCTCGGCCAGGTCCATGCGGCCCAGCACCTTGACCCGGCTGATCACCGCGGTCATCACCGAGGGGGGCAGTTCGAACACCTTGTGCAGCACGCCGTCGATGCGGAAGCGCACCCGGCCCTTGTCGCGACGCGGCTCCATGTGGATGTCGCTGGCGCGCTGCTCGTAGGCGTACTGCAGCAACCAGTCGACGATGCTGACCACATGGTGGTCGTCGGCATTGACGTCACCGGCGCTGCCCAGCTCCACCAGCTGTTCGAAGCTGGGCGGGGTGATGCCGTTGCTGCTGTCACGGGCGTCGCTGCGCGCGCCGCGCACCGAGCGGGTGACGCCGAAGAACTCCATCGAATAACGGTGCAGGTCCAGCGGGTTGACCAGCACCATGTCGATGCGGCGGCGGGTCAGGTGCTGCAGGTCGGGTATCCAGTCGCGTGCCATCGGTTCGCTGGTGGCCACCAGCACGCGCTCGCTGTCCATACCCAGCGGCAGGATGCGGTGGCGGCGCGCATAGGCATGGGAGACCACGGCGGTGGCGCCGGACACGTCCACACGGGTCGGATCGATGCGCAGGTAGCGGGTCTGGGTGCGTGCGGCCAACCATTCGGTCAGGCGCTCCAGCCCCAGTTCGCCAGTCCCGCTTGTGGCAGCCAGCTTCAGGTTGGCCAGCAACACCAGCGGATGCACTTCACTGGCGTTGCGCGCGCCCTGGGCGGAAAAACGAATCCGCTCCTGGTCGTGCGCGGCCACCAGCCCGTCGGCCAGCAGGGCGCTGGCGATATTGGAAAACTGCAGCCTTCCCGGGGCGATAGCCACCTGCGGTGGCGGTGCCTGAGTCCCTTCCATAGCCGCGTTTTCCACCCCAAACCCCTTGCTGGCGCGGCCATCGCGCGGTCGGTCGCTATACTAACGCACCCCTTACGTACGGCTCAGGCAGCATGTCCGCGACTCCCCCCGTTTCGATTACCTTCCAGGGACTGATCCAGACCCTCAATGATTTCTGGGCGAAACAGGGCTGTGTCTTGATCCAGCCGCTGGACCTGGAGGTCGGTGCCGGCACCTTCCACCCGGCCACCTTCCTGCGCTCGATCGGCCCGGAAAGCTGGAATGCCGCCTACGTACAGCCCTCGCGCCGTCCCACCGATGGCCGCTACGGCGAGAACCCCAACCGCCTGCAGCGCTACTACCAGTACCAGGTGGCGATGAAGCCGAGCCCGGACAACATCCAGCAGCTGTACCTGGATTCGCTCAAGGCGCTGGGCATCGACCCGCTGGTGCACGACCTGCGCTTCGTCGAGGACAACTGGGAATCGCCGACCCTGGGCGCCTGGGGCCTGGGCTGGGAAATCTGGCTCAACGGCATGGAAGTCACCCAGTTCACCTACTTCCAGCAGGCCGGCGGCCTGGAGTGCAAGCCGGTGCTGGGCGAAATCACCTATGGCCTGGAGCGGCTCTGCATGTACCTGCAGAACTGCGACAACGTCTACGACCTGATCTGGACCTACGGCCCGGACGGCACCCCAGTCACCTACGGCGATGTCTACCACCAGAACGAGGTGGAGCAGAGCACCTACAACTTCGAGTACGCCGACGTGGAAGAAATGTTCCATCGCTTCGACGCCTGCGAGAAGGAAGCGCAGAAGCTGGTGGAAGCCGGCCTGCCGCTCCCGGCCTATGAACAGGTCTGCAAGGCCTCGCATTCGTTCAACCTGCTCGACGCACGCCGCGCCATCTCGGTGACCGAGCGCCAGCGTTACATCCTGCGCGTGCGCGCGCTGGCCCAGGCAGTGGCCAAGTTGTACGAGGCCAAGCGTCTGGATGCAGTCGCAGCGAAGGACGCCGTGGCATGAGCCTCGCCGGGATCGAGGGCCTTGCCAGTGTTGGCTATGTGAACTTCCTGGCCGGTATCGGGCTCGCTGCATGGGCGCGCGCAACCGGTCGCAGTGCGGTTCTGTGGCTGATCTTTGGCTGGCTGCTCGCCCCGGTCGCCGGACTGGTGATGGTGTTCCTGCAACGCCGCCCCGCGCCGGCATCTGAAGTTTCCGTATTCCCCCAAACTGGGCGCAGCGACCTGCTGTCGGTGCGCAAGGACGTCATATGAGTGAGATGAAACCGCTGCTGATCGAACTGGGCGTGGAAGAGCTGCCGGTCAAGGCGCTGCCGGGCCTGGCGCAGGCTTTCTTTGATGGTGTGATCGATGGCCTGGCCAAGCGTGGCGTGGCTTTCGAGCGTGGCGATGCCAAGCCGCTGTCGACCCCGCGTCGCCTGGCCGTGCTGTTGCCGGGCGTGGAAACCGAGCAGCCCGAGCAGCACTCGGAAGTATTCGGCCCGTACCTGAACATCGCACTGGATGCCAACGGCGAGCCGACCAAGGCGCTGCAGGGTTTCGCCGCCAAGGCCGGCATCGACTGGACCGCGCTGGAGCGCACCACCGACGCCAAGGGCGAGCGTTTCGTGCTGCGTTCGGTGACCCCGGGCGCGCAGACCGCCAGCCTGTTGCCGGAGATCCTGCGCGAAGCCATCGCCGCGATGCCGATCCCCAAGCCGATGCGCTGGGGCAACCACGAATACGCCTTCGCCCGCGCAGTGCATTGGCTGGTGCTGCTGCACGGCAATGACATCGTGCCGGCCGAGCTGCTCGGCTTGACGTCCGACCGCTTCAGCCGTGGCCACCGTTTCATGGCCGACAAGCAGGTGTGGCTGAGCAACCCGGCCGACTATGTTGAATCGCTGAAGGCCGCCAACGTGCTGGTCGATGCCGACGCGCGCCGCGAGCGCATCGTCGCCGAGGTCAATGCGGCTGCCACCCAGGCTGGCGGCGTGGCCCGCATCACCGACGACAACCTGGAGCAGGTGGTCAACCTGGTCGAATGGCCGGCGGCGGTGCTGTGCAGCTTCGAGCGCGAATTCCTGGCCGTGCCGCAGGAAGCGCTGATCGAGACCATGGAGATCAACCAGAAGTTCTTCCCGGTGCTCGATGCCGGCGGCAAGCTGACCGAGAAGTTCATCGGTATTGCCAACATCGAATCCAGGGACGTGGCCGAGGTTTCCAAGGGCTATGAGCGCGTCATCCGCCCGCGCTTCTCCGATGCCAAGTTCTTCTTCGACGAAGACCTCAAGCAGGGTCTGGCCGGCATGGGCGATGGCCTGAAGACCGTCACCTACCAGGCCAAGCTGGGCAGCGTGGCCGACAAGGTACAGCGGGTCAGCGCGCTGGCGCAGATCATCGCGCCGCAGGTGGGTGCCGACCCGGTGCAGGCCAAGCGTGCTGCCGAGCTGGCCAAGAACGACCTGCAGTCGCGCATGGTCAATGAGTTCCCGGAACTGCAGGGCATTGCCGGTCGCCACTACGCGGTTGCCGGTGGCGAATCGCCGTCGGTGGCACTGGCCATCGACGAGAGCTACCAGCCGCGCTTTGCTGCCGATGACATCGCACTGTCGCCGCTGGGCAAGGTGCTGGCGATCGCCGAGCGTCTGGACACGCTGGCCGGCGGCTTTGCTGCTGGCCTGAAGCCGACCGGCAACAAGGACCCGTTCGCGCTGCGTCGTAATGCGCTGGGTCTGGCACGCAGCATCATCGAGTCGGGGTTTGATCTGGATCTGCCGGCGTTGCTGGCTTCGGCCAATGCGGGCCTTGCCGAGCGCAAGGTGCAGGCCGATGCGGGCGAAATCTACGACTTCATCATCGACCGTCTGAAGGGCTATTACGCCGACAAGGGCGTACCGGCCACCCACTTCAACGCGGTGGCCGAACTGCGCGTGGCCTCGCTGTACGACTTCGACCGCCGCATCGATGCCATCGGCACCTTTGCCCAGCTGCCGGAAGCCGAGGCACTGGCCGCGGCCAACAAGCGCATCCGCAACATCCTGCGCAAGGCCGACGGTGCCATCCCGGCCATGATCGACCCGGCGCTGCTGCGCGAGCCGGCCGAGAGCGAACTGGCCGAAGCCGTCACCGCTGCCATCGACGACACCGGCACCGCGCTGGCGCACAAGGACTATGTGGCCGTGCTCGGCCGCCTGGCCCGCCTGCGTCCGCAGGTCGATGCGTTCTTCGACGCGGTGATGGTCAACGCCGATGACCTGGCCCTGCGCGGCAACCGGTTGGCGCTGCTGCGCACGCTGGGTGGCCGCCTCGGCAGCGTCGCTGCGATCGAACACCTGTCCAGCTGAGGCATGGACACCGGCGCCTCCTGGCAGTCCGCACAGGCCGCTCTGGCCCGGCGTGACATTCCGGAGGCGCAACGGCAGCTGCGTGCCGTGGTGGATCAGCAGCCCGCGCATGCTTATGCGCGGGTGATGTTGGCCGGCACCGTATTGGCGCAAGGGCGGTTGCGCGAGGCCGTGCAGCAACTGCAACAGGCTGCCGGCCTGGACTACCGCGACCCGGCGCTGCTACTGCGTGTCGCCCAGGCCTTGTTGCGCGTCGGCGACAGCGAAGGCGTGGCGCGGTTGATGCGCAATGCCTGCGTGGCCCGATGCAATGACAGCCCGACGTTGGCGGCCCTGGCCCACGTGCTGCAATCACTTGGATTGCATGCCGACGCCCTGCAATTGATGCGGCGTGCGGCGGCAGTGGGATTCGATAGCCCAGATTTCTATTATTTTCTTGGCGTGCAGCTGCAGTTCAATGGTGAGCTGGAAGCGGCCGAGCAGGCGCTGACGCATTGCCTGCAGCTGAATCCCGGCCACGGACGAGCTGCGCTGACGCGTGCACGCCTGCGCCGCTGGCGTGCGGACGACAACCATGTCGACGGCCTGCGCAGGCAGCTGCAGGCAACGGCAACGGACAGCGAAGACCTCGCAGCACTGTGGTTCGCGCTGTACAAGGAACTGGAGGACCTGGGCGATTTCCCCGGAGCGTGGGATGCACTGCGGCAAGGCAATGCCGCGATGTGGCGACGCCTGCGCCACGATCGCCTGGCCGATCATGCGCAGCACGAGGCGATCGCGCGGCTGGCGGCGGCTGGAACGTTCGCGGCAATCGAAACGGCGGATGAAGAGGATGGCGCGCAGCCCATCTTCATCATCGGCATGCCGCGCTCAGGCACCACGGTGCTTGAGCGCATGCTCGGCAATCATTCGCAGATCGCCTCTGCTGGCGAACTCGGCGACTTCGCCCAGCAATTGCGCTGGGCTGCCGACCAGGCCGGCCGCGCGCTGCTGGATGCTGCATTGCTGCAGGCACTGCCAACACTGGATTACGCTGCCGTCGGCACCGGCTATCTGCAGCAGACCCGTTGGCGTCTGGACGGGCAGCGCCGCTTCATCGACAAGCTGCCACCGAATTACCTGTTGGCAGGTCCCATCGCCCGTGCACTCCCCAAGGCCGTGATCGTCTACGTCAGGCGCGATCCCATGGCAGTGTGCTTCTCCAACTACCGCGCCATGTTCGGCGACTCCTATGGCTATAGCTACGATCTGGATGCCTTGGCCACGCACCATGCGGCACATACCCAGCTGATGCAGGCCTGGCAGCAGCATCTGCCAGGGCGCGTGCTGGAGATCGACTACGAAGCGATGGTGCACGACCCCGATGCGGCCTTGGCGCAGGTGCTGCAGCGCTGCGGCTTGGCAGCGGAAAGCGGCGGCAGTGACCTGACCCGCAATGCGGCCGCGACGGCCACCCTGAGCAGCGTGCAGGTGCGCGAGCCGGTACACGCACGCAACATCGACGAATGGCAGCGCTATGCCAACGCGCTCGCACCACTGCGCGAGCGCCTGCAGGACCGCGGATAGAACAGGAGCGGCCATGGCCGCTCCTGTCTAACTGCCTGACGGTTGCGTTTACTGGCTGCGACCAAAGCGCCAGTTCATCTCCAGCATGTACGACCGGCCATAGCCGTTGTAGTTGAAGACGTTGTAGTACGGATACGTGGTGTAGGTCCGGTCACGCGGTGGCCGCTCGCCGGTGAGGTTGTTGGCAGTGACGCTCAGTGAGACATCATCGGTTACCGCGTAGTCCACAGTCAGGTTGAAGGTAGTCCAGGCCTTGACCCGGCCGGCATTGTTGGCTGCATAGCCTTGGGTGGTGTCCTGGGCGGCGAAGTTGGGCGTACGCCCGTAGCGGATGCCATACAACGTCGTGGTCCAGTCGCCCATCTGCCAACCCAGGGTGCCGCTGAAGATGTTCTTGAACTCGGACGAGTAGTAGGGATTGCGCAGCAGATCGATCACCGGGTCTTCCGGATACTGCTGGCTCTCGTGCTTGAGGGTGACGTTGTAGCGAGCACCGGCCATGAAACTGCCCCAGCTGTCGGTGGCCCAGCGATAGTCCAGGTTGGCGGTGATGCCGCTGACATCCTCCTTGGCGACATTGATCGGATTTACCGCCACCGTATTGATCTGGTTGGGCTGTGGTGCATTTGCACCGGCGCGGCCAATGCGTTGCAGGGCATCGATGCAGGTCGGGGAGTTGGCATCCAGCTGGCCCTGGCGGCACGCCGATTCGTTGCGCAACAGCAGGTCCAGATCGAGATCGGCGACCTTGTTGTCGATCTTGATCCGGTAGTAGTCGGCGCTGACGGTGAAACTGCTGTTGGGTGACCAGACCACGCCACCGCCCCAGGACTTGGCTGTGATCGACTTCAACTCACCATTGCCGGAGCGGGAGCCACGTACCTGTTCGTCGTTGAGTGTGCACTGGCTGATCGGAACGCCAGGTTGTTCAGTGGCACAGCGGTAGTAGTCAGGGACGAAGGTATAGAAGCCGCTGTCGCCGGCAAACACATAGGCCATGTCCGGCGACTTGAATGCAGTGGCGTAGTTGGCGCGGAACAACAGCGAGTCGATCGGCCGGAACTCCAATGCGGCTTTCCAGGTGGCGCGCGAATCACTGCCGCCGCCATCGTTCTTGTAGTCGTCGTAGCGCCCGGACAGGCTGGCGGTGAGCTTGCTGAAGATCGGCACGCGCAGTTCCACCGCCGCTGCCCAGTTGTCGCGCTTACCCTTACCCTGGGTGCCGCTCAGGCCCCAGAACTGGTCGGTAACCACGCGCGTATCGGTGGGGTTGCTCCACGATTGCTGGCCGGCCTGCAGCACGCCGGCAAAGCCAACGTCGCCAGCGGGCAGGGTAAACAGCGAAGTATTGGTGAACTGCAGGTTGACGTTCTGTGTCCAGGTCTTGGACTTGGTGCGGATCTCGCCCTGGAAGCTGCGGTACTGCTCCGGGGTCAGCGCCTGGTAGAAGCCGGCATCGTTCGGCTCGTAGATCGGATAGCCGTAGTAGTCACCCAACTGCGGGCCGAGGAAGTGCTCGCGGAAGAAGTCTTCCATCTTGTCCTTCAGCGGCCACCATTGGCGGCTGTCGATGTGGTATTCGGAGCGGGCGTAGTAGGCGTTGTAGTCCCAGTTCGACTGTCCCACCGCGCCCTTGATGCCAAGCGCGACGTTGTAGGAGTCGGCGGTCTGGCGCTCGTTGTTGAAGTTGAGGTCACCGGTTTCCTCCGGTGAGAAGATGCGCTGGTAGCTTTCCAGGTCGCCGGTGAGATTGTTGAAGATGTAGCCGCTGGTATCCAGGGACGGCTGCCAGAAACGGGAGCCGGAGTTGCTCTCGTTCTTGGTGCGGTTCATCAGCAATGTGGCGTAAAGGTCGGTGCTGTCATTGAGCGCGAAATTGAGGTTGGCATAACCCGAGGCGCTGCGTTCCTTGTTGAGGATGGTCGAATAGCCGGGCTCATAACGGCTGCCGCAATAGTTGCCGCGGCCCGGGCGGGTGTCATAGATCGTGGTGCCCCCGAACAGGCCCGCCAGCGGTGCACACGCCGCCGCGCCCGGATCGACATAGGCGCCGTTGCTGCGGTTGTGCACGAAGGTGCGGCTGCCATAGTGTGCAGCGGCGTTCGGGCTGTCGTTGGTTGAGTCGAAGTCCTTGCGGTTGAAGCCGTAGATCGGGTCCTGATTGCTCAGCTGCAGGCCTGCGGTCAGGTCGAGCTTGCCCCAGCTGTGGCCGCTGGTCAGCTGGAAGCGCTGGTTTGCGCCGCCGCCACCGTCGTAGCTGCCCATTCGGAAACTCATCTCGGTACCGTCAAGCTGCTTTTTCAGGATGATGTTGACAACACCGGCGATTGCGCTGGAGCCGTAGATCGAGGACTGGTTGCCGGGGGCGATGTCGATGCGCTCGACCATCGACGTTGGAATACTGGCGAGGTCGACGAAATTGCTCTGGCCGTTATAGAGCAGCGGGTAATCGGCCATCGGCCTGCCGTCGATCAGCACCAGGGTGAAGCCCGGGTCCAGGCCGAGCAAGCTGATGGGTTTGGCCGCCGAGGTGAAGCCGCCGGAGAACTGGCTGTCCTGTACCGCGCCGGTCGCCAATGGCTGCGAGCGCAAGACCTCGTAGACATCCTTGAAGCCCTGCTTCTGGATGTCCTGGGCGGTGATCGAGGTGATGGGGGTGGCTGTCTCGACCTGCACCTGTGGGATCAACGAGCCGGTGACGGTGATCTTGTCGAGGGTCTCAACGTTTCGCTTGTCTGCCTCGCTCTGGGTTTGGGCGAAGGAAAGGGACGAATACGCGGCAATGGCGGTGCATACGGCTGCGCTGAGGAGTTGTCGTTTCATCATGGGTACCTGGACTTGTGGAAGTGCCTGGACCCAGTCAACCGGCCGCTCCCTACTGGCAGCGCACTAACCCGGGACAGCATCACCACGTGTTCTAGGAACCGGAGCGGCTGGGTGTTTCACGATAATTTAACTGCACCCGTCAAGATGGCGTGATGATCCGTACAGCGCGGTGGAGGCGAGGGAATCGAATGTAGTGGCCGGCCCGGCGCGGGGGGGGGGGTGCCGGGGCGGGCGCGGCCCCGCAAGGCTCGGGCCCAAACACGCCCCCCCCCCCCCGGGGGGCGGGGG